>RFHL01000305.1 GCA_003696875.1 Bacteroidota bacterium
GAATCCCGCAGTACGCGCAGGCTGTCCATATAGCGCAACGCATACAGGGAGTCGCGCATCCGTACGGAGTCGATCAGGGCACGCTGCTCAGCGGCGGTACGGGCCGCCGGGCGACAGGACCAGCCCGGAGCCGCAAAACATGCCAAGATGAAAAGCACTGCTCCTATCTTTCTGGTTTGGAGGAGATTTGCACACCGCATAGCAGCAAAGATAGGGGCTTTTTCTGCAAAAAATCCGGCCATTCCTTTATATTCATCGGAAAAATATCGCATTTTTGAGCGCACGGTTTCCACAACGGCCTGGCTTCTTCCTTCCTCCTAACCCTCCTGTTATGATGCGTAAGATTACGCCTCCTTCCCCGCATTGGCGGCTGGCAAGCCTCTTTTCCCTCTTGGTGCTCGCACTCGTTGGCTGTAAGCAAGACCCATCGCTGGACGAACTCATTCCCGCCGACGGGGCGCCGGCCATCACCATCATTTCGCCTTCGAGCACCCGTTTTTTGAGCCAGGCCGGTCAGTCCGTTACGGTCACCTTTCAGTTGGCTGATAACGAAGCTCTGAAGCTGTTTCGGGCGGTGCCCCGCATCTACGATGCCAAGGATTCGCTCATCGGCGATGCGCTCCCCCTCGACTTTGAAATCACCGGCACCAACGTCACCTTTCCCTTTACCCTGACCGTGCCGGCGCTGGACCCCTTCTACAAAATCCAGTACAACTGCTACGTCATCGACAAGAAGGGCGCTTTTGCTACCACCAACTTCTGGGTGAGCGTGGTTCCAGATCCCTCCGACCCGCCCCTATACCGTACGCTGACGTACACGGGTGACACCATTTTCAACCCCAACGGAAACAAGGATTACGCTTTCAACTTTACCAGCCGGGCCAAGCTGCCTACCACCGATGGTCCTTACAGCGGCACCACCTCCACGCAGCGCCTGCAGATGGACATCGCCCTGCGAACCATCCCCATTCCGCCCAGCCTTACCCAGACCTGGGAGCCCTTTTTGATCTCCCCGAACAATGGCGAGCTGGGCCTGGACTCGGTCTTTGTCGTCGTCAATGCCTCCGTCTTCAACTACGATGCAGCCGACTACAACACCATCTACCGGGCGTTCTTCTCCGATCCCTCCCCGGCGACACAGACCCCGCTGCTGTATGACCTGGATCCCAACGATTACATCATCGTGCGGCTCATCAAGGCCCCGCAGCCGCAGTTTGCGGTCATCCGTATCCAGCAGGTCAAGGATGACCTGCAGGGCGGGGTATTTGGCAACAACGATCAGCTGATCTTTGATTATAAAGTGACCACGCCTTAGCCGAGGCTGGAATCGGGCGGTTAGACGTCTTTGTTCAAGCCTCATCTGCCAAAGCGAGAAATTCATCACATCCCTTTTGGCGCTTCCCCCGGGAAGCGCTTTTTTTTGCCGATGGCTATTTTTACCCTCCGGGCCTGGCTGGCCCATCAGTGGGCGGCCCGCTCCCTCCGGGGGGCAGGCTCCGATGCGGTCCGGGACCTGGCCCAGCAGGTGCTGCGCCGCCCGCCCCCTGCGGCGGCGGCTCCCATCGAGGCGCTGCGACAGCGCCTGTACCAGGACGCCACCCTGATAGAGGTGCTGGACCTGGGAGCCGGCCCTGGCCGGCAAGGCGGCGGGGTGCGTTCGGTGTCCCTGCGCCGCCTGGCGCGGCGCTCGGCCTGCTCGCCCCGCAAGGGGGCGGTGCTGCACCGGCTGGTGCAGTACGCGGCGCCCCAGCGTCCGCTGGAACTAGGCACAAACCTGGGCCTCTCGGCCGCCTACCTGGCGAGTGCGCTCACGGGTTGCGCCCGTCTGCACAGCATCGAGGGGGCCCCGGCCCTCGCGAGCCGGGCCCAGCAACACCTGCAGGCCCTGAGCCTCCCAGCCACCGTCCACACCGGTGACTTCGCCGAGGTGCTCACCCATACCCTACCCCCGGCCGGCTACCGGCCTGACTTCGTCTATCTCGACGGCAACCATCGCTATGCGCCTACCATGGCCTACCTGGATCGGCTGATCCCTCATATGCCGGCTGGCAGTTGGCTGGTCCTGGATGATCTGTACTGGTCGCCGGGTATGGCCCGGGCCTGGCGGGCGCTCTGCGCCCGGCCGGAGGTATCGCTCAGCATAGACCTCTTCTGGTTGGGGATCGTCCGCTTGCATGCTCCTCCACACCAAGGGACTTATCGACTGCGCTGGTGAGCCCCTTGAGAATGGTAGAGCAGGTGACGCCGAGCGGGCATCAGCCAATAATCTTCCTTATTCGTTCGTTGGGTTGTAGACCAAACCTAAATTCTTGCTATGAAGCCCCTCTCTTTTGCTTTCCTGCCTATTCTCCTCCTCTCCCTGAGTTTGACCGCCTGCAAGTATGAAGACGGCCCGCTCATAAGCCTGTCCAGTCCGGCCAAGCGGGTCGCAAACGTCTGGGAAGTAGACCGGGCCACCAATGCAGATGGCGACGACGTCAGCGACGACTTCGACACCTGGGAGTTTACCTTTGAAGAAGACGGCACCGCCGAAGTGACCTTTGACATCCTTTCCTTTCCCACGACCCTGACGGGTGACTGGAACCTGCTCGACAGCGACCAGAACCTGCAGCTGCTTACCTCCGACCCCACCGGGCTGGTGACATTCAATGAGGAGTTTGTCATCACCCGCCTTACGACCAAGGAACTATGGCTGCGGGACGTCAGTGACTCCTTGCGCACCTTCCAGCTGGAGGTGAAATAATAGTTGGAAAAAGTGAATTTTACGGCCTGTCATTCATGCGGATGACAGGCCGTTTTGTATGCAACAGGGAAGGCGTATTTCATCAAATGTAAAAAACCCCGGCTCAGCCGTCAATATTGCTACCTGGCTGGATGGTTGCCAGAGGAGAAAATACCTATTTTTGTAAAAGTCTTACATCATTGTCTGTACCTGGCCCACACACGTTTCGATCATGAGTACCACACTTGAGCTTCTCGTCACCTTGCTTTGGATTGCCTTTTTCCTGGCGGCCTTTTTGGGGGTCAAGCATGAATACGATCAAATGCACCGGGACAAGCGTGGCAAACTGGAGGCCCACGGCCTCGAAGACGATGATCCGGTCTATCTGATCAAGTCCTGATCATCCCCATACCAACAGATCAAGCGGAGAACGGCATATAGCTGTTCTCCGCTTTTCTTTCCTAATCAATAGCCCTTACCAAGCCAGCAGCGCCTGCAGGCGCTGGGTCAGCTTGGCCCCATTGGGGAGCATGGCGGCCTCCAGGTCGCTGTTGAGGGGGATAGCCGGCGTATTTTCGGCGCCCATGACCTGCACCGGGGCATCGAGCCAGGTAAAGCAGCGGCTGCCGATGCGGCCTGCCAGCGACTCGGCAAAGGAATTGCGCCAGGACTCTTCGGTGAGTACCATCACCCGGTTGTGGGCTTTGACGCCGGCCTCGATCGCTGGCCAATCCAGCGGCTCCAGGCTGCGCAGGTCGAGGATCTCGACCTGACCGGGCAGTTGCTCGGCGGCCTGCAAGGTCCAGTGCACCCCCATGCCATAGGTGACAACCAATACGGTCTCGCCCGTCTCGACTTTGGCGGGGTCGGCAGCGAGGAAGGTTCGGGCCTTACCCAGCGGTACAACGTAATCGTCGGAAGGCTCCACACAGCGGGCCGCCTTGCTACCCGGCACCTTGCTCCAGTACAGGCCTTTATGCTCCAGGAGAATGACAGGGTTAGGGTCTAAAAAAGCCGCCCGCAGCAGGCCCTTCATGTCGGCCGCATTGGAGGGGTATACGACCTTGGTCCCCCGAACGGTGAGCAGCGTGGATTCGATGCTGGAGGAGTGAAAAGGCCCCCCGCTGCCATAGGCCCCGATGGGCACCCGGATGAGAGCCTGCACGGGCCACTTACCATGAGACAGGTAGTAGGAGCGACTCACTTCGGCAAAGAGCTGGTTGAAGCCGGGCCAAAAATAGTCGGCAAACTGTACCTCCACGATCGGCTTACAGCCGACGGCCGACATGCCGACCGTGCTGCCGATGATATAGCCTTCCTGAATCGGGGTATTGAATACACGCTGATCGCCATAACGCTTGGCCAGCAAGGCCGCCTCGCGGAAAACACCCCCCAGCTCGCCGCCGACATCTTGTCCATATAGCAGCGACTCGGGAAACTCTGCCAAAATCCGGTCTACGGCATGCAAAGCGGCATCGACCATCACGACGGGCTCGGCTCCGGCGGGCTCCCGCTCGCCGGCCTCCTCGGTTACGGGCGTAGGGGCATAGATAAAGGTATGCAGATCCTCCTCGGGCCGGGGATCCTCGGCCTGATGGGCTTGTTCCAGGGCCTCGACCACCGCAGCGCGGCAGCGGTCCTGAGTCTCCTTGAGCGCATCGGCGCCCAGGCCCTGGGCCTTGAGGGTGGCCGCAAGCTGCGGCAGGGGATCGCGGGTCTGGTGCGCCTCCAGGTCGGTGCGATACCATTCGCGCCGCACCCCGGAGGTGTGGTGGCTCAGCAGAGGTACCCGCGCGTGTATGAGGAAGGGCCGCCGCTCTTGCCGCATGAGGTCCAGGACCTCGGCCAGCAGTTGATAGCAGGCCACAAAGTCGGTCCCGTCGACCTCGCGCACCTCAATGCCGGCAAAGCCGGCAGCGAAAGCCGCCGCGTCCTGGGCATACATTTCCTCGCCCCGGGCCGAAATGCCCCAGCCATTGTCCTGAACCAGGTAGAGCACCGGGTACTGATGCAGAGCCGCCATTTGCAGGGCCTCGGCTACCTCACCCTCCGTCATGGCGCCATCGCCGATGGAGCAAACCGATACCGGCGGGGTTTCCCGCTCGGCCGGACTCAGGAGCCCTTGTCGCTCACGGTATTGGATCCCCTGCGCCACGCCCGTGGCGGGGATGGCTTGCATCCCCGTCGAGGACGATTGGTGCGGAATCTTGGGCATATGCTCCCGCCGCAGGCTGGGATGCGCATAGTAGGTGCGTCCCCCCGAGAAAGGGTCGTCCCGCTTGGCAAAGAGTTGCAACATCAGCTCATAGGGTGTCATCCCCAGTCCCAGCAAGAGCGCATCGTCGCGGTAATACGGCGAAACAAAGTCCACCGGACGGAGCTGCATCCCCAACGCCAACTGAATGGCCTCGTGGCCCCGGGCGGTGGCATGCACATACTTGGCGGTCATCGTCTTTCGCTCCTCATAAAGGTCAGACATCGCAGCCGCAGTACACATCAGGCTGTAGGCCTTTTCCAGCAAGGCCTGGCTCAAAATGGTTTTATCTATGTTGGGAGACGTACTCATAGGTCAAGAAAATATGAAGAAAAAAGCCTAGTCCGAATCCAACCCGGCTCGGCCAGGCAACCTGAAATATACAGTTTTTTGTAGAGACGAACTAATGGACGTCAGGCAAGGAATCAATCTGAAGCGTAGGGTTGCCACCCTACCGGAGGCAAGTCTTTTTGTGTACCTTGCACCAGGCTTTCATCAAGCAACCTCCTTGCCGTCGACTTGTTTTCATTTACCCTATTGTCCCCCCCCCCACAAAACATGGACAACCAGCAATACGAAGAACGCATCGCCCAAGGCTGGAACCTTATCTCTGAAGAAGCCTGGCCCGAGGCTATCGCCCTGGCCGAGAGCCTAATAGAGACCGGGGAGGTCTCCGGCTATCGGATCAAGGCTGCTGCCCAGCAGTTGGGGCAGGAGGATCTCGAAGCCGCCAAGGCCACTCTGAGTGAGGCCATACACCAAAGCCCGGAAGCCTGGGACCTGCGCATGCAGTTTGCCACCCTGCTCGCCGAGATGAAGGATTATGAGGAGGCCCATACCCAACTGGAGCAGGCAATCGCCCTACCCGAGGCCGAGGAACACTGGGTTACCTACAACAAAGCGATTCTGCTGCTTCGGGAGGAGCGCTGGGAAGAGGGACTGAACCTCCTGCAGGAGCTAGAGCATCCCGAAGTCATCAATGACGCCTTTTGCCTGCAGATGGAGGTCCTGGACGCCTTTGGGCAATATGACACCATCCTTGAGATGGCCGAAGCCGACCTGGAGCTGATGCAGGTACCCGGCACGATGGAAGAAGCCACCACCATGGCCCGCATTTGCACCTACATTGCCACGGCGGCCTGGTACGAAGAGAAAGGCGGGGAGATGGTCCGGCACTACCTCAAGCAGGCCTTTGTCTACGATCGTACCCTGGACGATGCGCTCTGGTTGCTCCGAGAGCTGGAGGGCGAGTTTCACGACGACTCCAAGGTGTATACCCTGCAGGTGCAGGGCCTGCTCTTGCCCGAAAGCCCCGAGGAGGGGCTCCTCCCATTTGTGGCCCAATTCGGCGTGGTGGCCCGCAGCCCCGAGGCCGCCTTTGACATGGTGCGCCGCTTCGAGCAGGAATCAGTCAAGCCTGATTCGCTTTCCTTCATGGTGCTGGAGGAGGCAGACAAGGATGACGACTTCGAAGACGGCATCTACATGGTCACTCCCTATCAGTTTCCGGAAGATGTATCCGCTGATTCATAGGGCCAAACCGATGCGCAGCCGCGCCACGGGTCCCATTTGCCAGTGCCCCCCGGGGTCTGACCCGGTCGCCACCAACCGCTGGTAGCGACCCTCCAGGCCCATCCTAAAATCGGCAAAGCCCCACCGCAGGATGCGGCGTTGCACCCCAAACAAAGGCGCAAAGGCCAGGCGATCAGGATAGAGGTAGGCGGCCCCCAACTCCGGCTGCCCGGGCAGCCGCGGAGCCCGCAAGCGCACGCTGGTACTGATCGTGACATAGTTGCCGGAAAAATTGCTGGCCCGGTGACCAGCCCCCACTTGATGAGCCTGGAACAAGTAGTTGCGGGGCTCCATCGTCACCGTATAAGCAGGGTCCGGCCGGCCCACGACACGTCCATAGTAGATGTCGCTTACCCCCTCGACCAGAAAAGACCAGGCCGGAGATACCTTGTGTTCATAACCCAGACGGGCCTGCCCGTAGAGGACGCCGTGCACGCGGTCCTGTAGCAGGCCCACCAGATCTATCTTCAGCATATTCCGTTCGGAGCGCTGATAGCCAAAGACATCTGGTTCTGTGGGCTGGCCCCACAGCAGGCAGGGAAGACTGACCATCAGCAGCCACCCCCAGCGCCCTATACCCAATAGGCCTGCTTTCATACCGTAAAGATTGCGTAGGTCTGGCCCAAAACCAAGGCAAAAACGCCCCTCCGCCCGGCCTACAGGCCGGGATAGCGCGCTGTTTTGTTCCAAAGCTGCTGCGCATGCTCCAGAAAAATCGCTGGTCCCGCCGCAAAGGCCGGGTCAGGAACCTGCGAGCTTTCCCCCATCATCGGAGGGACCACATCCCCTCGGATGATGTATTTTGAACCCGACTCCAGCAGCAAAAGTTTAAACGGCAGGGGCGACACATCGCTGGTACAGCCCAGATAGTAGGCAAAGGTCAGCTCCGCTTCCCCATCCTGGTCCAGATCCGTCAGCCCCATGGCCTCCGGCACAAAAGCGGCCATATTATCAAATTCACAGTCCAGGGTAAAGTCCTTCACTTCTCGCACCAAGCTTACCCCAGCAGGGGTCAGGCGGTAGTGGTAGACATGGAGGGTGACGCTGCTGGAAAAAAATTCGCCTTCTTCCTCCTCCATTTCGCGGGAAAAAATCGCCACCTGCTCGCCCTGCCCGTCGGTCCAGGCGAGGCCGTGTACCAGGGTACCCACATAGGTCATCCCCGGCCGGATCAGGTCCGGCGAGAAAGGCTGGGACCGAACCGCAGCAACCGCGGCCCCAGTTGGCGGGGCCGTGGCCACCGACGATTCCGACGCTGATTCGGTAAGAGCACCGCAGCTGGCCAGCACCCATAGCCCTGTCAGGACATACAGATAGGTCCGCATCACAGCCCCGCGTTCAGGGGCGGTTCACCCCGCCCGGGATTCGTATCTTGCAGCTGCTGATTGGCCTGCTGCTGAATCTTGCCAATCAACTCGAATACTTCCCGAAAAGGCATTTCACCCAGGGCTTTTAGTAACAAATTGGCCTCGTCGAGGGTCAATGAAAGGGTAATCTTCTCCATAGGTTTCTGCAAAAGTTGGGAGGAGAAATATACACAAAAAAATCCCCGCCTGCCATGAAGAAAGGCTTCCTTCTCACTGGCCTCATCCTGTTGATTATCCTGCTCGTGGGCCTGGTCCGGGTCAATAGGCACCTGAGCGACCGCTTTCCCGGCTACGAGCTGGTGCTGGACCGGCAGACGCCCACTGCCGGCGCCTTGCGGGCCGGTTTTGCGCAGCGGAGCATCACCCCGGCCGTTCCGGACAGTTGGGAGGATGTCGACGACAATGCTGTCTACGACCCATCTGCCGGGGACCGCTTTCTGGACCAGAACGAAAATGGCGAATTTGATCCGGTGTGGATCGCGGGCTTTCAGTCTCGTCGCCCCGCCCAGGGGGTGCATGACAGCCTCTGGGCGAGGGTCATGGTGATCGACGATGGACATACCCGTCTGGCCATCGCGGCCATTGACGCCATCGGCTTTGGGCACGATGACGTCCTACGGGTTCGCGCTGCCCTGCCCGACTCGGCGGGCATCGACTACGCCACCATCGTGAGCACGCACACCCATCAGGCCCCGGACCTGATCGGCCTCTGGGGGCCGGGCACCCTGACCTCCGGGGTAGACCCGGACTACCAGGCCTGGGTCATCGAGCAGACCGCCGCCGCCATCGCGGCGGCAAGCGCCGCCCTGCGCCCGGCCCGCCTGCGGCTGGCCCAGGACCCCGATGGAGCCACCCCCCTGGTGGGCGACACCCGCGACCCGCAGGTGCTGGACCCGGGCCTGCGCCTGATTCAGGCCATTGACCCCACCAACGACAGCACCCTGGGCACCCTCATCGCCTGGGCCAATCATCCCGAGACCGTCTGGAATAAAAATCTGTGGCTCAGCAGCGACTTCCCTCACTATCTGCGCGAAGGGGTAGAAAAAGGCCTCTACCGCGGCGATAGCCTCGTCCGCCCGGGGCTGGGCGGCATCGCCCTCTACGTCAATGGCGCCATCGGAGGCCTGATGACCACACACCCGGATATGCCCGTGGCCGATCCCTGGCGGGACACCAGCTATCTGGCCCCTTCCTTTGCCAAAGCCGAGGCTCAGGGCGTCACCCTCGCCCGGCTAAGCCTGGACGCGCTGGCCGCCAGCGAAACCGTCCTGGATAGCGGAGCCATCCGGCTGCAGGCCCGCACCATCGACCTCCCCCTGGCCAACCCCCTCTTCCGGGCGGGCGCCGCCCTGGGCGTCCTGAACCGGGGCACCCCCCGCTGGATGCATCTTCGCTCCGAAGTCGCCTACTGGACCCTAGGGCCCATGAGTGTGCTGCAGGTGCCAGGAGAAATCTATCCCGAGATCGTAAACGGGGGGATTGAAGCCCCTGAGGGACAGGATTTTGCGGTCGACCCGGAGGAGATTCCCCCCTTGCGGGAGCTGATGGCGGGCGATTACCGGCTCGTCCTGGGCCTGGCCAATGACCTCATTGGCTACATCATCCCCCGCAGCGAGTGGGATGCGGAGCCCCCCTATCTCTACGGCGCCGAGTCGGCGCACTATGGAGAGATCAACTCTCTGGGGCCGGAGACGGCCCCACGGCTGTATCAGGCGCTGCGGGCCTTGTTACCCGTCCCGGACAGCCTGGCCGCTCAGCGCTAGATTTTCGAATTGTCGAGCCACTTGGCCACATCTGGGGGCCGGTACTGGGCCATCATGTCCAGCAGGCGCTCGGGATCGTGGTGAGAGAGCAGCATCTCCCGGTTTTTCTGATGGAGAAAGCGCTCGGCCACCATGTGATCAAAGAGCGTGTTGAGGGTCTGAAAATAGCCTCGCACATTGAGCAGGCCGATGGGGCGCTGGTGGAGACCTAATTGAGCCCAGGTGAGGATCTCACAAAGCTCGTCCATGGTGCCAAAGCCGCCGGGCATGGCGATAAAGCCATCGGCCTGCTCCGCCATGATGGCCTTGCGGGTGTGCATGGTCTCGACTACGATCATTTCGGTGAGGTCATCATGGCCTACCTCCTTGGCCTGGAGAAAGCCGGGGATCACCCCGGTGACCTCTCCGCCGGATTCCAAGACGGCATCGGCGATCTCGCCCATCAGGCCGACCTTGCCGCCCCCGTAGACGAGGCGGATGCCTCGCGCGGCCAGAAGCTGGCCCAACTGCCGGGCCGCCTCGGTATAGTCAGGGTGGCTGCCTCGGTTGGAGCCACAGAAGACACAGATTCGTTTCATAAGTAATTGGATAGCTGGGAGCGGTCTTGTAGAGCCGCCTGGTTTTATCGCTCAATATACGATGCCCCGGGCGGGAGACCGCACGGCGGACAAAGAAATCCCTCCTCCCCGGGAAGGGAAGGAGGGCATAGAAAAGGATTTGTTCCGGAAAGCTAGATGGCGTCGAACTGCACGTCGTAGTTGTCGCCGTTGATGTCGGTGAAATTGACCCAAAGCTCGTCGGCGGTCAGCCGCCGGATCTCCATGTACAGCAGGCGGGTCTCGCCGCTTACGGGGTCTTTTTCGTCAAAGGTGATCTTGATGGCTTCCTTGACATTGGCCAACTCCCAATCGCCTACGGTCTCGACGACATCCTGTCCTACCAACTGGATGCGCCAGATCATACGGCCGGCAGCCGTAAACTGGATGTTGTACACCGAGTAGTCGTCCAATTCGTCCAGATCGTTACGAAAGAAAGACCGTGCGACCCAGTTGCCGACGATGCGGGCTTCTTTGGAAAGAAGTGAAAAAGAAGGACCATCTTCGTATTTTCGGCAACCGGAAAGGGAAACACTTCCGAGGAGGACCACCAGCCCGAAGAGAAAGAGGTAGCGAAAAGGAGGAAATTTTTGTATCATCCGGATTGTTATTTATGTAACATTCTATACAGCTTAAAAATCCCTGATAAGCCGTTTTTCTATTCCTAAAAGGAAGTGAAAAGCAAAAACCCTACTGCATGAATCAAGAAATCCTGCAAAAAATTCAGCGTTACTGCGCGTATCAGGACCGATGCCGAAGTGAAGTCGTTTCGCGCATGCGGCAACTAGGCGTAGCAGAGGCAGACATGGAAAAGGTATTGGAATACCTGGAAAAAGAATCCTTTTTGGATGAAGACAGATTTGCCCGCAGCTTTATCCGGGGCAAATTTACCTATAACAAATGGGGACGACAAAAGATTCGTCATGGCCTGCGCCAAAAGGGCCTGGATGAATCGCTGATCACTCAGGCACTCCAGGAGGAGATCGATGAGGAGACCTATCGCATTGCGCTGCGCAAGCTCATTGAGCGCAAGTGGAAGACGGATGGCGACCGCCCTCGTTTCGAACTGGAGCAACGTGCCCTGCAGACGCTCACGACCAAAGGCTACGAAGCCGACCTGATCCGGGAGCTCATGCAGACACTGGAGAGCCGGGGGCAGACGGCCTAAGGCCTATTCCTTTTTTTCTGGTCTTAGTAACGCTCAAAAAATAAAGTCCGCTTTTGGCTTGATCCCTTGCCCGCATACGGCGTCAGAAAACGCCTTACTTGGCCCGCCAGGCTCGGTTTTTCTTCCTTGTCTGCGCACAAGGTCGCGGCGCAAAATCGGGAAGTTCTTTTTCTCGCGTTACTTAGCAAGTTCTACCGACCGGGCCGCTGGCCCGGCAGAGGGCATATGCGTATGTTGCAGAAAGCTTTTTTTCAGTCATGTACGCATCGGGCAGCCCCCATTACGGTCGCTTTGGGTTTCCGGGCCTTGCGGCCCTGATCGACCGCTTGCAGGCGGTGGCCAGCCGCTTTGTCGATGGCAAGGCCTTCACGGCCTACCTGGCGACCACGCAAGGCACCTATTATGGCCTCACCCTCCCGGAGGCCCTTGACACCTATGGCCCGCTCGCTGCCGGGGTGACCTCTTTCTCCGCAGCGGTCAGCCATCCCAATGGCCGCGTCGTACGCGTCCATGTGTGCTTTCATCCGGGGAGCCTGGGGCCGCAGGGGCAGTTTATCCTGGCCGGGGCATCGCCCCGGGTCCTGCAGGCCATGGCGGCCACCTTGCGAGGCGAAGCCCCGTCCAAAGTGCTGCTTAGCCCGACTCCTCCCCCGCAGGTCCCCCCGCAGGAGCTCTATCGCCCTCCCCGGCAAGCCCGTAGCCTGACGCCCCCCCGGCCACGACACTACGACCGGCCCACCCTTACCCTCAGCGATTGTTTCTTCTTCGACCCTGAGACCAGCCCTGATCAGCTGATTGATCTGATCAATGTCCTCTCAGAGCGCTTCCTCCACCGCCAGCCTTTCCACATCCGCCTGGAAACCACCGATGGCGACTACCACCTCCACCTGGACCGGGCGGCCCTGCATTTCATGTTTCACCAGCGGAGAGACAAGCTGCTCATGCTTTACATGGATGCTGCCACCCTGGACGGGCAATGGGTCAACCTACGCTTCTCCTACCATCCGCTCTCAGGCGGCCCCAATGCAGAGGTAGACCTTACCTCTCATCTGGCCGACGACATCCTGAGCCTGATACAATCCCGTATCGGCTGTGCCCCACCGCTGTCGCTCCTTCCGGAGCGGCTTCATGCCGGCTTCACCTTCGACCCTGCGGCCTTTGATCTGGGGCTGGTCATGGGCGTGGTGCACCGGCTGTCCCGCCACCACCTGCAACGCATTCCTCCGGTGGCCTTTTTGTCTACCCGGTCAGGCGCATCCTACACCGGCCTTAGCCTGTATCAGCTGGGGCATTTGTTTCCGCGCCACCGGCACGAGCTCGCCATTCTGTCCTTCGGCATCACCCAGATCGGGACGGGCCAGACTTTCAGCCTGATGTTTGCCTTTGCCGAGGGAAACACCGCCGCTGAGGGCACCCTGAGTGTCATGTGGGGAGATGCCAGCATCCATGAAGCCCTCCGGGCTGACCTCTGGCAGCACCTGCCGCTGGCGCCGCGCCAGCCGCTCACGCGCCCCCATCCCCGCCTGCACAGCGGCCTGGTAAGCCTGCCCTGGGAGGCCCCCTGGGCCGCGGATCTCTGGGACGAGCTGCGCCGGATGCTGCAGGCTGAGGACATCGAGGCCCTCACGGCCCGGGCCCTCCATGCCCACCAACGCTGGGACAGCACCATGGTCGCGCTGACCTCGGCGGACTTTCTCCTGGCCGATCTCAGTTTCAAGCATCCCGAGGTCCTCTACCAGCTGGGCATCGCCCAGGCTCAGGGGCTGCCGGTACTGCTGCTGGCCCAGGACCGGCACGTAATCCCGGCGGAGTTTCGCGATATGCCCCAACTGCGCTATGAGCTGTCCCCCGCAGGGATTCAGCGGCTGGCCCGGGACCTCCCCGCCGCCATGCGGCGGCTGACCTGAGCGATCCGCAGGCCCTCCAGGCCTGGCTTTGGCAACCCCCATCCACATCCCCTCCCCCTTTATCCACAGGGTGCCCACACGCTTGCCCGAGGCTATCCACCAAAAAGCCCGGACACCAACTTTTTCCACACGATACGCACCTCGCCAAACCCTTTTCCCCCAACTATCCACAGCTTTTTCCCCAATATCCTCATCGGCGCAGCGGGTGAGGGAATACGCAGATAATTCCTGCCCCGGACCGTGTAATCTCCCGGGGGTTACGTAGCTTTGCGAGGACCATATTCCACTGTATCGCATCCAGAGCATGAACATTGTCCTACTCTTTGGCGGGCGTTCGCCCGAGCACGAGGTATCTCTCAACTCTGCCCGCAATATCTACGCGGCCATGGATCGCGATCGACATCAGGTGTTCCTAGTCGGGATCGACCTGCAGGGGCGCTGGCGGGAAATGACCGAGGCGGCCTTTCTGGCGGCGCGGCGGGTGCCTGAGACAGGAGGCGAGCTCTATCTGGTACCCGGGGCAGGCGGCGAAAGCTTGCGCCGGATAGGCGATGGCAGCGCGCTGGGGCCGGTGGAGGTGGTCTTTCCCATCACCCACGGACCCAATGGCGAAGATGGCAGCCTGCAGGGGCTGCTACGGCAGTTGGGGCTGCCCTTTGTCGGGCCGGACGTAACGGGCTCAGCCGTCGCGATGGACAAGGATGTGGCCAAGCGCCTGCTGCGCGATGCCGATCTGCTGGTCGCGCCCTGGCTGTGCTTCGAGGCGCACGAGCACCGGCGGGTAGACTTCTTTGCCGTGGCCAATCAGTTGGGCACGCCGCTCTTTGTCAAACCAGCCTGCATGGGCTCATCGGTAGGCGTGAGCAAAGTGGAGACGAAGGCCGAATTTGATGCGGCGATGGCCGAAGCGTTTCGCTATGATCGCAAGGTCCTGGTGGAGGCCTTTATCGAGGGGAGAGAACTGGAATGTGCTGTGCTCGGCAATGCCGGCGACATCGCCGCCACGGCGGTGGGCGAGGTAGCCATGCAACAGGCGGGGTTTTACGACTATGAATCCAAGTACCAGAGCGCCGTCAATGCCGAGATCCTGATCCCGGCCCCCGGCATAGACGAGCAGTTGCTGGCCAAGCTGATGCTCATCGCCCGGCACGCCTTCCGGGCGCTGGATTGCGAGGGCATGGCCCGGGTCGATATGTTTCTCACCGCCGATGAGGCGGTGTACATCAACGAGGTCAATACCCTGCCGGGTTTTACCAACATCAGCATGTATCCCAAGCTGTGGGCGCAGGCAGGCGTACCCTATGGGGAGCTAATTGAGACCCTCATGGAGCTGGCTCTGGCCCGGGGAGAGGCCGAGCAGGCGCTGAACCGGGACCGCGCTTAATCCTCCTCAAAGCGAACCTTGACCACCGACAGGGTCCGACCCCGGTTCTGCAAGTACACCATCAGGGCTTCCTGATTGTTGATCTGCTCGCAGTAGCGGGGATAAAACTCGTTGCCGTAGCGGTAATCCCGAAACAGGGGCTTGCGCACCGAGATGTCTCCATCAATGGTCACCAGGTTGTAATAGACGTTGAAGTCCATCCGCCGGGGCTTGTACTCATAGAAGATATAAGCCCCCTGCCCACCAATGGCATTGAAGTAGGAAAGCGAGGCTTGTACATCAGACTGCTGCTGCTTGTCGACGATGGCATGCCACTCGATCCGCCCCTCGGGGGATACCGAGGTCAGGATCACATCATCATAGTGGTATATGGCCCGGTCTACCCACATACCCCGCATATCCTGGTAGGTGCGATACGTGATGTAGAACTGCTCGGCAATCAGCAGTACCCCACCATCGGAGCGTAGAATGATGCCATTCATCGGGTCCATGACAAAGTTGCGCAGCTCGCGCCCCCGCTCAATCTGCCCGGAGGAGAGGTAATTGCTGAGAAAATTGGCATCAAATGCCTGGATGGCACTCTGCTCAAGCACGCCATAAGGCGAGATCTTTTGGAAGAGGGTTCCCGCGATCTGATCCGTCCCCCGGTTGGAGTAGAAGCCCGCGACATAGATGTTCTCATCCCGATCGAGGCGAAAGGCCAGGTCGCTGATAAAGCGGTCTCCCAATTCAATGGGCAGTTCTTCACCCTCCAGGGTACGCGTATTGTGCCGATAGACCAGATAGGAAAAGTCGTTGGAATCGGTGACCCGGGTGGCGCGGTAGAATTTGCCCAGAATAAAGACATTGCCTTGGTTGCTGACCCGCAGGCTACGCATGCGAAAGCGGTTGTCCGGATACCGCAGCACGATCTCTCCATTGCTGACGAGTTCCCCCGAGGTGTCGAACAGATAGTAGAGAATCTCCTCAGCCTCCCGGCGGTTTTCGAGGTTTTTGTAGCAGACCAGGCGCCGCTTGTCGGGCGACAGCACATACTGCAGGTCCACCTTATGCTCCTTCTGGTTGGGGTATATCGAGAGAATCGCTTCCGATGCCAGCTCATTCCCGTCCAGGTCATAGCTGAAGTAGTAGGTCTTGATGATGCCTTCCTTGGGAAAGAACTCAGAAACGAACACCATAATGTGATCACCAATGACCGTCAGCAGGTCGATGTTTTTGTGCCCGTTTTGCTCCATGACCTGCTGGGTCCAGGCCTTCTTCAGGCGGGCGTCGTACTTGGTCAGGGCGACATAGCGGGAAGAGCTTCGGCTGGCAGGTCCCAGCGTAACGATGCCGCCATCTACGGGAGAGTACTCGTAATAGTCTGGGAGGGGTTCTCGCCGGCCCACATCCAAACGGGCGACGACCTCCTGGGCCATCCCTTCGGACCCCCAAAAAAGAAAGACAAGCAGCGAGAGGCGAAACCAGAAAAATTTCATAAAAAAGATGATTGTGCTCCAAAAATAAAAAGCTAAGGTGGTGCACGAGGCCGGAAAGACAGCTCGGAGGCCGGCCACCTCCCCCATATTATTGATTGGGTCTCACGACCTTATACGCCCGATATACCCGAAAGATACCATAGGCCACCAGCAGAACCCCCAGCAAAACCCGAAAAAAGGGCGTTAACTCGGCCAGGGCCGGCGGCGGCTTGAGCGGCAAAAATACGCCCATAAAAATGAAGAAAGCCCCCATAAAGAAGCCGAGGTAGGCAGTGAATTTTTCCATGATAAACGGTTTGGTGATGGTAGGTCGGAAGGCCCCTTGGCTGTGAGCACAGGGTAGGGCAAGTTAACACTCACCTGTATATATTCGTAGTACGGGACCGGAATCTTTGGTTGTCCCTTACCTCCCTGGAAGTCCCGCCCCCATGTCGTTTTTCTCCCTGATCCGCGTCGCCTCATCCGGCCCCCCATCCAAATGGGTGCTGCTACTCATGTGGATCAGTGGCCTTTGGGGCGCCGATTTGCCGGCGCAGGAGCGCTTTAGCCGGGTATACGGCGGCGATAAGGACGAGCATGCCATGGGGGTCGTGCAGGCCCAGGATGGCAGCTATGTGCTCACCGGCTTCACCTTTTCCGAGGGGGCCGGAAAGAGCGACGTGTGGGTGATGAAGGTCGATGCCTACGGCCAGGAAATCTGGCGCCAGGTCATGGGGGGGCCTGACTTTGACTGGGCCAATGACCTGGTGGAAACCCGCGACGGCAACTACGTCGTGGCCGGATATACCCGCGACTCGACCAGTGGGGCCCGCAACGCCTGGGTCTTTGCCCTGAACCGCCATGGCGAGCAGATGTGGTCACACACCTACGGGGGCGATCAAGCCGACGAGGCCCGGGCCATCATCCAGACCCGGGACGGCGGCTTTGCCGTGGCGGGCTATTCCTACTCCTTTGCCCGGGGCGAAAGCGACCTCTGGATGCTACGGCTCGATGCCGTGGGCCAGGCCCGCTGGGAAAAAACCTATGGCGGCACCGGAACGGAGCAAGCCTACGCCCTCGCCGAGACCGAAGACGAAGGCTTTGTCATCGGCGGCTACCAGTCCTATGGCGAGCCCCAGCTCGCCGATATGCTGGTGGTCCGGACCGACCGCCACGGTAAGGGCATCTGGCGGCGGGCCTTGCCCGCCCCGGGCAATGCGGCCGTAGAAGGAATCCGTGTCTTGCCCAACGGCCAGTTTCTGGCTGTGGGCTGGGGCTACCCGCCCGGGGGAAAGAGCCTCGACGCCTGCGTCGTCAGGCTGGGTCCCAGCGGGCAGATCCTCGACACCCACTGGTATGGCGGGGACGACAAGGATACCGCCTATGACCTGATCCCTGTAGCCGGAGGCAACTATGTGATGGCGGGCCAGACGGCCTCTCGCGATGGCAGCTCCGACGCCTGGCTCGTCGGGTTGGACGGCCAGCTGCAAGAGCAGTGGCAGCGCTACACCCAGGGACAGGGCCGCGACTGGGCCCATGCCCTCGCCCCTGCCCACGACGGCGGCTTTGCCGTCGCCGGGGGCACCAGCAGCTACGCCCGCAGCGGCAGCGACATCCTCTTCCTCAAAACCGATGCCCAGGGCAACTTTGATCAGGGGCCCGTGCAGGCCGAGCTGGTTCTGCCCCCGCGGGAAGACCACCCGGAGGACTACACCACCAAGGCCGCCCCCCTTAAGCCCAATCTGTACGTGCTTGCCATTGGCGTGTCCCAGTACCAGGATAGCAGCATACGGCTTCATTTTGCGCATCAGGATGCCGTGGCGCTGAGCCAGGCCTTTCAAGCGACCGAAGGCCGGCTCTTTGGCCGGGTAGAGACCCGCGTGATCACCGATGAGGCAGCCACCCTGGGAACCATCAAGCGCGGCATCGCCTGGCTGGAACAACAGGCGACCCAAAAGGACATGGTCCTCATCTTTGTCTCCTCTCACGGCGCGCTGGACCACAAGGGAAATCTCTATATCCTCCCCTACGACTTCAATGCTCAAAGCCTTTTTGCCACAGGCCTCAACATCCGGGATCTGACCGAGGGAATCAATGGCACTCCCTGCAAGAAGCTCATCCTGCTGGATGCCTGCCACAGTGGGCAGTCGGCCTACGACTACTTTGAGCTGGCCACCGCCAAGGCCAGCAACCTCAATGAGGCCGTGGCCGACCTCGTCCAGACGGAGTCTGGCATCACGGTCATGACCTCCTCCAGCGGCCGGGAATTTTCCTATGAGCACCCCGATTGGGGGCACGGCGCTTTTACCAAGGCCCTGCTGGAGGGCCTGCGCGGCGAGGCTGACTTCAACGGCGACCGGGTCGTGCGCCTCATTGAACTGAATCTCTATGTCACCGAGCGGGTCAAGACCCTGACCGAGGGGCGGCAGCATCCCTTCACCCCGATCAATCAGTTTGGCGACATTCCCCTCCTGATCCTCGATTAGCCTTACTCCAGCCGGATCCGCCGGAAGAACTGGCCTCGCTCCGTCTGTATCCGGAGCAGATAAAGCCCGCGGGCCCAGTTGGCTGACAGGGGTATATCCATCTCCCAATCCCCCGCCACGTCTTGCCAGCCTTGCTGGAACATCAGGCGGCCATCAGGACTCAGCAGCCAAAGCTGCAGATGGTCGTAGCGGGCAGCCTCCAGGCGCAGCCACAGATGATCCTGGGCAGGATTGGGGCCCAAACGCAGTCCTTGGGTCATCCAGGCATCCAGCGAGGTAAGCAGGATCTGAGCGGTATCGCTCACGGTCTCAGTCCCGCAGGGATTGGTTTGAGAAAGGGTGATGATGTACTGCCCGCTTTGGCTATAGGTATGAGTGGGGATAGAATCGCTGCTGTTGGTGCCATCCCCAAAATCCCAAAGGTAGCTGCCGCCCCCAGTGGACAGGTTGGCAAAAAAGAGGGTGCCGTTGGATTCGGTAAAGGAAAAAGCCGGCAGCGGGTCCTCATCCCGTAATCCCACGGTGAGGGTATCGCTCACGATCACACACCCACTGCTATCGGTGACGATCAGCGTGAAGGCTCCTGCCTGCAGGCCCAGCAGGTCTTGGGTACTATCTCCCTGGCTCCAGGCATAGGAAAAGCCTCCCACGCCACCAGTCGTCGTAATCAGGATGGCCCCATCGGCATTGCCGGGGCAAGACTGGGCGATGATGGTATCGACCTGGACCAAAATCTGGGGCGGCTGGCTGAGCGAGAGCGAGTCGGTGACGGAACAGCCATTGGCATCGGTGACGGTGACAGTGTAGGTACCGGCCGGCACATTGAGCAAGGTCGGGTCGGTTTGGGCGGGCTGGATGTCCCACAGGAAATCCAGGGGCCCGCTGCCCCCACTGCCCTGCGCCAGCAGGGCCCCGTCGCTCTCACCAAAACAGCTGATCGGGCTCAGCACCGACAGGCTTACCGATGGGGACACCGGCGCAATGTCTACCATGATGGAGTCCCGACGAATCAGCCCCAGCGAATCGGTGACCTGGACCCAGATCAGGCTATCGCTGATATAGATGCCCGCCGGATTGCTGATCGGCAGGCTGGAGGTGGTGGCCCCGGTAGACCAGAGGTAGGTAGCCCCGGATAGCGAGCCGGCCTCAAGTGTCGCCCCCGGGCAGAGCAGTTGGGCGTCTGGCCCCAGGTCTATGGCAGGCGGAATGCCCAGGACGAAGGCATCGAATCCAAAGCCATCGGCTTCAACGGTCGAGTCGGCGGCAAAGACAAAGCGAAAACGGACCGTCGGGCTGCCGGCCAGCCCGGCCGGCAAGGGATGCTGCACATGCTGCCAGCCCCCGGGCCCCGGACCGCTCCAGCCCTGGGGCTGCCCGCCCGGCTGGGCCAGGATGCTGGTGTCGTTGTACCAGTTGAAAGGGGCGCCCCCTGCGCCCAGGGTCAGCCAGGTTTCGCCCCCATCGGTCGAGGCCTGCAGGACGGCGCCATCGGCGCCGGCTTCGGTCTCCCACCAGATCTCAGCCCCCAGCCACACATCGCCGGTGATCCCACTCAGATCAAAACAGGGACTCAGAACGGCAGAGCGCTCCCCGGGGGCATAGCTGCCCGTTCCCAAACCACCGGTGACCCAGGCCTGGGTCCCGGAGGCCGCACCGATGATGGTATTCTTGGCTGGCGCGCCAAGCGTCCAGGTAGCGCCAGGCCCCTGCACGCGCCAGGATCCTGCCCCGTTTTCAAAATCCTCCCGATACGGAAAGGTTGTCACCGCAGGCAGGTGCTCCACGATGCCCTGGAGGGTATCATTGGTCGCATCGGCATCGCCGGGATAATCCAGCGCGACACTTACCTCATAGGTCCCTGGCAGCGAAAAGTCGACCGTACTGGCAAAGACGTAGCTCAGGGTATCGCCCAGAAGCAGGCTCCCGGGGATCAGCTCGGGGGGGGCCACCGGCACCTGGTCTACGAGCAAGGTCGCTTGGATGCCGCTGGCAGGCAGAATGCCCCTATTTTCGACCACAAACCCCACGGCCTCACTGCTCCCCAAGGTACAGCCGGGTGGGGGCAGCCTCAGGGCCGCCACCGCCACGTCGTGGGGGATCAGTTCTTTGACCACCAATTCGTCTACGGCCATGTCTCCATTAAAGGAGTTGCCCAGGCTATCTTCGCCCACATCTCCTACTACCAGGATGCGCACCGAGCTGCCGAGATAGGGCAGTAGGTCCAGCGTATCCCGCAGCCAGGGATCTGAGGCGGCCGTCTGCTGGGGACCGCTCAGCTGCCAGAGGGTGTCGGTCCCGGTGCTATCGTTTACCAGGACAGCGAGGGTGCCAATAGAGGTCCCATACATGTGGTAGGCAAAGAGAAAATAAGGATTCGCAACTGTCGTCAGGTCTACACAGGGCAAAGCGAGGACAGCCCTCGCGCCGGGCACGGCTCCCGAACTCTCCAGGTAGACATAGCCGCCACCTCCACTGGCATCATCATTGGGACCAGTAGCGCCGCTCGCGGTAGCCCCCACCTGCAGCTGCCAGTCGAGGGCATCTGAGGGCACATTTCGCCAGAAAGGAAAGGTGGTGGTACCGGTCGGATAGCTGTCAAAGGATTCGGTCAAGGGCAGGCTCACGGGCGGAAGATGCGTCAGCGTCTGGGTCAGGCTGTCGTTGCTCGCGTCTCCGTCACCGGGCAGGAGGACAAAGGCCGTCAACCCATAGGTTCCCAGCCCACTCAGGTCGGCCAGCGCGGTGAAGGTGAAGGTCGCGGTATCGCCCGGGGCCAAGGTCCCGGGCAAGGATTCGGGGGCCACCGGTGGCCCCGCATTCAGGGCATAGCTCAGTTGCATACCCGTAGCCGGGCTGGTCCCGGCATTGTAGACCTGCACCGTGACGGTCTCCTGGCCCAGGTCACAGGCATCCTCCGTTGGCGCATCGATCGACAGCAGCATCGCATCCAGGGCCAGGCTCTCGAAGACATGCACATCGTCGATGGCGATGTCATGCGAAAAGCCGGTACCTACTTCCTCCACCCGAAAGCGCAAGCGGATCGAAGCACCGGCGTAAGGGGTGAGATCCAGCACCTGCTCCTGCCAACCAGGCCCGAGGTGGCCAATAGGGGGCATCACATCGGAATGCCAGCTACCCTGGACCTGGAGGTCCAGATGGAGGCGCATGTCGTCCCGGGTGGTGTCACCATTTTCGCTCCACACCCAGAAGCTGAGCTGTGGTGTCTGGGCTGCGCCCAGGTCGAGACATGGACTAAGCAGCTGCGTAAATCTGCTGTGGGGGGAGGAGTCATCGACCCACATATACTGTCCGGTCCCGGTCGTGTGATCGACGGAGCCCGGGCCGTGGGTGGCGAGACCGGTGGCGCTGCTGCGCCAGTTTTCGCCGCTGTCATTGGGGTCATTGAGCCAGTTCAGGGGTAGCCCCATGTCAAAATTCACGATCAGCGGCAGGCCCACCGATACCAGCGTCTCGAGGTTGACGGCCAGGGCATTGTTGGCGAGGTTGCCGTCATTGGGGGTAGCCAGGTCCACGCTGAGGGTGTGTGCCCCACTGGTCGACAAAGCGGCCCCGGCCTGAAAGGTGTAGGTCAGGCTGTCACCCGGGGCCAGGGGCCCCGGAATGGTCTCTGGCGTGCCAGGCAGGCCGGCATCCACACTGAAGGCAGCGGTGAGGCTGGTAAGGGTGTCGGTACCCACATTGGCCAGGCGGATCGTCACCGGCGCGGCAGAAGAATAGCAGCCGGGTCCCACCGGCTGGATGATTTCCAACAAGGCTACATCACGGGCAAAAAGTACGACCGGATCAAACTGGTAGTACCCATTGTCAGCAACGAGGGGGGAGTTGGCGAAACCAAAGCTCAGGGTGGAGTCGCCGTACTGTACGGCGGTGAGGGCGTTGCGCTGCACCCCTACGGTCGTACTCATAGAGGGCACATTGCCCGAGTAGGCCATATCTACCATGTAGATGCGGTGCGTTCCTTCTTCCAAAACGCAGGCGAAATGGTTGTACGAATCGTTGGCCGGATCACCATATTCGAAATCCACCCATTTGAGCCAAAGCTGCCGGCTGCCCGGATTGCCAAAGAGGCGCCCGTAGACGCTGGACCCGGCCCCGGTCGGGGGTGTGGAGGTAAAAGCATCCCAGAAGCAGGCGATCGTCGGGCCGGCCAGAGAAGCCGAGGGGAGATTCTCGTTCGGGCCAGGAACGGTGCTACTGAGGATGTCAAAGGTGATCAACCCATGCGCGCTCACGCGCAGCTGGCTGACGGGCGTACCAAAGAAATCGAACACAAAAGGCAGCGTCTGGGGCGCCGACCAGGTATTGGCCGAGAGGGAATCGGTCAGTAGTTCGGTCCAGCCGGTGGTGTCGTCATCCAGTGTCAGATTGACCCCGCCTGGATTCCCTGCCTGCGGGAAGGCGCTCACCGAATAGGTGGCAAGCTGCCCCCGCAGGGGACCCGCCACCAGCAAAAACCCAAGCAAAAGCGGGAATATTCTCATTTCCTTTCCATTTGTAGCCTGCCAAAAACAAGAGGGGACTAGTGAACCTTCACCTCCTAAGATAACCTTATCCCTCCCGCTCTTTTCAATCAATGTCCGGCCTGATCTTACCTATCTGGAACTACCGCCCCCCCATTTCCGAGCGGGCCAGGCCTCTTCCTATCCCCTGCCTATCAGGGATTCACGCAGACATATCCCCAAACGACCTTACCCCGGCATGTATGAAAATTACCCAGACAGAGCCATTTCAATTTATCAAACAATTGAACAATCTTTCATGTCAAATCGGACATATTTTGAAGCAAAAATAAACGCGTCGGGGGCCGGGGGGTCCAATAGGCAAAAGTCCTTTTCCCATGAATGCCCAGATCACCCGGGTCAAGCACCTCCTCTGGCGGGCCGGTTTTGGCCCTGATCCTGAACGTTGGCCCCGCTGGCGCCAACTGGCCCCAGGAGCAGTCCTCGACGAGTTGTTGGCCAGCAGCCAGGCAGGCGAGCTCCCCCCCCTTGCGCCCCTGCCGCCCCTCGGGCGGCCGCGGCAGATGTCCCCTGAGGAACGCCAAGCCTTTAACCAATCCAACCGCCAGGCCCTGCTGGGCCTGAATGCCGGCTGGCTCGGTCATATGGTCCGCACAAGGGACGTTTTGCGCGAAAAAATGGTCCTTTTCTGGCACGATCACATTGCCTGCCGCCTCACCTATTCCCATCTGGTCCAGCGCCAGCAAGCCGTCTTCCGGCAACATGCCCTGGGCACCTTTGGCGCACCGCTGCACGCCATTGCCCGCGACTCGGGCATGCTCCAGTTTCTCAACAACCAGCAAAACCGCAAGGCCCATCCCAACGAAAACTTTGCCCGCGAGCTGCGGGAGCTCTTTACCCTCGGCCGGGGACACTACACCGAGGCCGCCGTACAAGCCGCCGCCCGCGCCTTTACCGGTTGGGGCTTCAACCGGGAAGGTGCCTTCGTCTTTCGGCGGGCCTGGCATGATGATGGGCCCAAGACCTTCCTGGGCAAAACCGGTCCCTGGGATGGGGACGACATCCTGCGGATCCTGCTGACAAGGCGGCACACCGCCTACTTTCTCACCGAAAAGCTATACCGCTATTTCGTCCATCCCGAACCGGACGTCGAACAGGTAGCGGTCTGGGCAGAGGCTTTTTATGCCAGCGGCTA
>RFHL01000306.1 GCA_003696875.1 Bacteroidota bacterium
CATGGGACCAGTCAAGAAGTTTTGAGGTTAAAGTACCGGATGATCTCCGCTGCTGCCGCCTCCGGCGGCAGATGGGTATTGTCGATCCGCAGATAGTGGCTGGCCTGGATTTGTCCCGGACCAGAACTCATCTGAAAGCGTTCTTCCATCCCCATCAAGCCCTGCCGCCGCATCTCCGGGTCCCGTTTGCTGGGCTTGGCCGCCAGCCGGTCGGGGCGATCGTTGCGGGCCAGACGGGTATCCAGATCGGCATACAGCTCCACGATGTGAAAGACCCAGCCCTGGGCCTCGAAGCGAGTCCGGATGGCCGCCACATAATCCCAGTCCTCTTTCAGATCAAAAGCCCAGACCAGGGTGAAAATAAGCCCTTTTAGGTTGCGGCTTTCGCTGGCCGTGCGAAACATAAGCTGCCGCACGCCTTCATTGATCGCCTTGAATTCCGGGCTGCCCCAGTCAAAGAACTGTAAGGCAAATTCGATGGAGTGATGATTGTGAAACAGGGGGTATCCCAGCCGGTCGGCCAGGGCCTGGCCGACGGTCATTTTGCCTACGGCCGGTGGACCTGTGATCAGAAAAAAGTTCATTGGTACCTATCAGGTAAAGCTGCGACTTGATTTTATATTAGGAAAGTCAGATATGAATAAGCTCTTATTCAAAGCTTTGCATAAGTTTTTTTTGCCTCTCCTCCTCTGTATGGGTAATTTATGAAAACGATTGCGAACCTTTTGGTATTCTCTGCCTGCTATCAGCTCTCTCAGCAGAGGTGAAGGCCCATCAGGTCGCTCCCTGGCTTCACACCAAACTCGCGGGCTTTACATTGAGGAAATGCGCGTTCCCCCGGTGTCTTGTATGGCATGAAATCTTGGGCAGGTAGCTGCCCTTGCTCTTTCACGCCCACCAACCGGGCCGCGTTCTGCCTCCCAAAGCTTTGATATGACTACACTATCCTTGACTCAGCCCTTTCCGGACGGTGCCTCCCGGGCCGAGCGGACCAGCCGCTCGACCCGTGTACAGCCCTTGTCGGCCGCCGCGGCGGCCGCCCTGCCCGATACCGAGCTTTGGCAGGCCTTCAAAGCCGGGGCCCGCACGGCTTACGCCGAGCTGTACGAGCGCTATTTCTCCGAGCTGTATGCCTATGGGCTCAAGATCATCCGCAACGAAGCCCAGACCCAGGATTGCCTTTGCGACTTCTTTCTTTACCTCTGGGATCATCGGGAAGGATTGGCCGATCTTGAGCAGGTAAAGTACTACCTGCTCAAGGCCTTTCGCCACCGGGCCATCCGCCACCTCAAAAAACGTCAGAACCTTCTCCAGCGCGAGCAGCGCTACACCGCTGAAGAAGTCCGCTTCCAATTCGCTCAGACCGAGCTGGAGGACGAGAGTGATATAGAGCGCCTGCGCAAGACCTATACCGCCGCCCTGCTCAACCAGCTCTCCGAGCGGCAGCGCGAGATCGTCTTTCTCCGCTACTACGAAAACCTCACTATCAAGGAGATTGCTGCTGTCCTTGACCTCAAGGAGCAATCGGTCCTCAATCACCTGCAGCGCATCTTCAAGAAACTGCGCGCCGCCAATCCCAGCGTATTCCCCGAAGTACTGGCCATGATGGCGATGTTTTCGCTCTATTTCGTGTGACCACATGTCTGGCTTATCTCTCGCCTACCCCTGAAAAGGGTAGGTGTGGCGTTTGCAGGCCTTATTGAATAAAAAGCCTGTGGAACGACGCGCCTTTCTCCGATGGCTAAGCCTGGGAACCGTCGCGGCCTGCTGGCCGCCGTGGATGGTGGCAGGTTGGGAAGGGAATGAACAGGCCTGCCCGGGCTTTCCCCAAAACGGCCAGTGGCAGATTCGCCACGAAGGCTTCACGCCATGGCCATAAGCTTTTTGGGCTCGGCTATCCTGGTAAGGCAAAGGTGAGATAGCCCCCATTGAAGCCTGCCTCGCGGTTGGCATTGACTGCGACGGTCACATACTGCCGGCCCCCGACCTCATAGGTCGCCGGGATGGCGGTGCTCGCCCCCGGCAACTCGGTCTGCCAGAGCAACTCGCCCGTCTCTTGCGAAAAGACTCGCAACTGGCGATCATAGGTGGCCCCGATGATAAGCAGCCCGCTCGCGGTGGCGATGCCACCGCCCCGGTTGTAGCTGCCCGTGGGAGGCAGGCCCTGCTCCCTGAGCTCCGGATATTCGCCCAGGGGGACCTGCCAGCGGATGGTCCCCGCCGCCAGGTCGATGGCGGTGAGGGTACCCCAGGGCGGCTTGATGGCCGGATAGCCATCCTGGTCGTTGAAGAAGCCGTAGCCACTGAAAGAGTACTTGGCCTGGTAGCTGGGCCGCTCCGAAGTGCGCTCCGGAGCCATTTCTCCTTCCTCCATGCCTTTCAGGTAAAAAACGATGGCCTGCAACTGTTCTCGGGGCAGGTGTTTGAAGGAAGGCATAGGCTCCCGTCCGGCCAGCAACACATTTTCTAGCTTCTGAAAAGGGAAACTCTTGGCGGCCAGGGTAATGTCAGGCCCCAGAAAGGTACCTTTCTGGTCGGGGCCGTGACAGGCCGTGCAATACATATGGTAGAGGCTGGCCCCGTCCTGATCGTTGTTTGCGGCCAGAGCCTCCACATCCACCAACTGGAAGAACCAGGGCAGGTCGGTGGCATTGACAAAGAGCATCTGGGTCTCGGGATTGACCGAGGCACCGCCCCAGTTGGCGCCGCCGTGGGCGGCGGGTGTCACCACGGCTCCCTCGAGGCTGGGCGGTGCGTAGATGTCGGTGGTGTAGCCTTTATCGGCCATTTCTTGCTCTACAAAGGCCCGGGCCTCAGGGGAGCGGTCGGTATAGCGATCGGGGGTGAAGCCTTGTCGGGAAAAAGGCGGCGGTGCCACCGGGAAAGGCTGCGTGGGCCAGGGCTGTTCGCCGGCGATAGGGCTCTTGGTGGGAACGGGCCGCTCTTCGATCTCGAACAGCGGCTCGCCTGTCTCCCGATCAAACACAAACAGGTAGCCCAGCTTGGTCACCAGGGTGACCGCGTCCACCAGACGATCGCCCCGGCGGATGGAAATGAGGTTGGGGGGCGAGGCGTTATCTCGGTCCCAAAGGTCGTGGTGGGTGGTCTGGAAGTGCCACTTCCGCTCGCCGGTGCGGGCGTCCAGCGCCAGCAGACAATTGGCGAAGAGGTTCATGCCCACACGGTCACCGCCGTAAAAGTCGAAGGAAGGCGAAGCCGTGGGCACGTAGACCATACCACGGTCCTCATCCAGGGCCATGCCGCTCCAGCAGTTGGCGCCGCCCAGGCGCTGCCGGGCGTCGGGTGGCCAGCTCTCGTAGCCAAATTCGCCCTCTTTGGGAATCACATGAAAGGTCCACACCAGCTCGCCCGTGCGCACATCAAAAGCCCGGATATCGCCCGGGGCTGAGGGTAACTCATCGGGGACCTTACAGCCCACAATGTAAAGGTCTTCGAAGATCACTCCCGGTGCATTGGCGGTGATTTCCATGAAGCCTTCCTGCTCGGCCGGTACTTCCAGGCCGTTGTAGAAATCCACTTTCCCCTTTTGCCCAAATCTCTCGACCAACTCACCCGTTTGCGCCAGTAGCGCGTAGAGGGTGGATCCATGTACAAACATGATTTGGTCCCGTTCAGGGCTTTCGGGATGATGCCAATAGCTCAGGCTGCGCATCAGGGTGGTGATGTGGGTGCTGTCCGGACTGAAGGTCCATCGGGCTGCGCCCGTGGCCGGGTCCAGTGCGGCGATGTTCCCTTCTGCGGTGTAGGCGTACATCTGCCCTTCGATGACCAGGGGGGTGCATTGCAGACTGATACCAGGTGCGGGGGCCTCGTGTGTCCAGGCGACAGTGAGCCGGTCCACATTCTCGGGATTGATCTGGTGTAGGGATGAAAACTTGGTTTGGCCCTGGTCGCCGCCATAGGCGAGCCAGTCCTGGGCCGAAGGGGTATCGGTTTCTGCCGGGGATTGGCAAGCCAGGCAGATGAGTAAGCAGAGTGAGAGAAAAGATAGAGCTTTCATTGCCTAGAAAAGACCCTGTGGATCCATTCCTACCCACCTTAGAGGGTAGCTAAGGTGTATTCGGGGGCTCTTTTAATCATCGACCTAAATCTATTGCTATGCACCTCCGTTTATTAGCCCTGATCTTCGGCCTGCTGTCAGGCTCCCAGCTTTGGGGCCAGTCGATTGACCTGCCCTTTTTCGTCTTCAACAATGGTTTGCTGGGCGAAGAGGCCTACGCCACCCCCCGGGCCCAGGCCCGTCTGCTGGCAGAGCTGGGCTATGATGGTATGGAAAAAAACGGCCTGGACGGGATTTTTCTGGTAAAGGACGCGCTTGAGAATGAGGGCCTAAAGCTTTACACGGTCTACGTGGAGATCAACCTCGACCAGCCTGAGCAGCCTTGGGATCCCCGCCTGCCAGAGGTCTTGTCCGGCCTGGACGGCAGCGAAACCATGCTCTGGCTCTATGTGCGCAGCCAGCAGTATGCCCCTTCGACAGAGGAAAACGACGCCATAGCCGTGCCCATCCTGCAGCGCCTGGCAGACATGGCCCAGCCGCACGGGGTGCGGCTCATGCTCTATCCCCATCTGTACTTCTGGGTGGAGAGCCCCGACGACGCCTTGCGCGTCGCGCGCAAGGTCAATCGCCGCAACTTGGGTATGACCTTTAACCTCTGCCACTATCTGGCCCACGAGGCGGCCGATGGCCGTGATCCCTGGGAGCGCTTGCCGGCCCTGGCCGAGGCCTGCCAGCCTTACCTCTTTGCCCTCAGCCTGAACGGCGCCGATCCGGTGGCCGCCGATCCGGCCGACATTTGGACCTCCTACATTCAGCCCCTGGGACAGGGGCGCTTTGAGGTCGGGCGATTTTTGCAGACGTTTGTGACGGCTGGCTTTGCCGGCCCGGTGGGCCTGCAGGGCTACAACCTGACCGATCCTCCCTCGGCGCATCTGCGCCAATCCATGCAGGCCTGGCAGCAGCTGGGCCGGCCGTAGTTATCCGACCCTTTTCCCATTTCCATGAGACCTTTTCTGCTTGCCTCTTCCCTGCTGCTACTCTGGGCCTGCCAGCCTGCCCCGGATCATTGGGTCCTCCATTTGCCCAATGTCTCCAGTTCCTCTTCACCCCGGCCGGTAGACCTCAATGGCGACGGGGTTCTGGACCTGGTATTAGGCACTGGCAAGGACGAGTTTGTCGCGACCGACACCGGCATCATCGCCGTCGATGGGCGCGATGGCTCCCTGCTCTGGTGGGCCCCGGCCCGGGACCAGATGGTGGGCTCGGCGACCTTCCTGCCGATTGATGGGGACGCGATACCCGACATCGTCATAGGCGGCCGGGCGGGCGAACTCCAGGCCCTCAGTGGCAAAGATGGACAGCGCCTCTGGTCCTACTACGAAGACGCCGCGCTGGACAGCCTGGGCGATAGCACCCTACTCAACTTCTACATTGCGCAGGTCGTGCCCGACCAGAATGCCGATGGCCAGCCCGACCTGCTCGTCGCCCAAGGGGGCGATGCCACCATTCCCTGGTACGACTCCTTGCGTCCAGTAGGCTACCTGCGGCTGCTTGACAGCCGGACGGGTGCGCAACTGGCCTCCGCGCCCATGCCGGATGGCAAGGAGACCTTCATGTCGCCGCTCTGCGTCGATCTCGCCGGAGATGGCGAGCTGAGCCTGCTGTTTGGATCCGGAGGCGAGATGTATGGAGGTCACTTTTACCGCGCGCCGCTGGCGGCGCTGCGGGCGGGCGACCTCAGCGAGGCCACCGTACTCGCACGTGGGGATGAGCGGGGCTTCATCGCCCCGCCGGTGGTGGTGGACCTCACCCATGATGGCGTGCTTGACATCGTAGTCAATGCCGTTGATGGACGAATACTGGCCTTCGACGGCCAGGACAACCGGCCGCTGTGGACAGTTGAGGTCCCTGGGACCGAGGTTTACAGCTCGCTGGCGGTCGGGCATTTTACCGGGGACAGCACCCCGGATCTCTGCACTTCCTTTGGCGTGGGGATCTTTCCCGAAATCAAACATGCCATCCAGCTCATGGTCGACGGGGCGACCGGGGAACTGCGCTACCGGGACACCCTCGGCTACCTGCAGATCGGCAGCCCCCTGGCCGTAGACACGGACGGCGATGGGCAGGATGAGGCCCTGATGAGCAGCAACTGGGCCCTGCAAGGGGCCTCCAACCCCTACTACAGCCTGTACGGCGTCAGCAACGCCTTGCTGTGGTTGGACTTTTCTACGGGGGTTAGCCGGGAAGTGCTCGGGCCCTTCAAGGGGGTGAATCCCGCCGCAACCCCCTGGCTGGGGGATCTGGACGGCGATCAGCAACTGGATCTGGTCTATCTCTGGATCTCCGACACGGTCAACTATCGGCCCTTCTCAGGGATGAAACTGGTTCGGCAGGAGACGGTTACCCCTCTGCGGGGCGCTCCGGCCTGGGGAAGCTACATGGGTACCCGCTTCGATGGCCGCTTTCCCTGAGAGACGGTTCGAATTTTCCGGTTCGGCCTGGAGTAGTCCTTGCAAACCAGGCGGTGTTTCAGACTCTCCAGAAAACACATGATCCTTCAGGAAGCATCCTGGCTGGAACCATAACATCCTCGCTATCAGGGCACCAATGTGGCATGAGATCGGGCTTTGGCGGGCTTTTGGTTTAAGGTCAAGAAAGGCTTACCTGCCGCCAACTTGCCCCAACCTTCCTTATGAAAAGCCTCACCATCATCGGCATCACCCTGCTCGCATTTCTGGGTAGCATCTGGCTTATGGCCAATATGGCCGGTAGCGGCACCCACATTGAGTGGGGCATACCCTCCGAGGAGGCCGTGCAGGCCGACGGGGAGACCTGCATAGAGTATTACGTGGACGAATAAACGAGGAGGCCTGATCAGTTTCCGGCCAACAAGGCCGTATGGGCCTCCCTGAGCCGGGCAAAAGCAAAGCCCTCCAGTACCGCATCACGCTTGGCAAAAACCTCGGCCTGATTGAGCTGGCCGATGCTGCCCTCGTGGCTGTGACTGACCGAGCGCTGCGGCACGAAGCGCCCTTCCTGTACGGCCATGCCTACCTGCCGGTAGGCTTCCCGAAAAGGTACCCCACTGAGCACCAGGCGATTTACTTCCTCCACGGTAAAGAGGTAATCATAGCGGGGATCTTCCAGAATGCCCGGGATCACCTCCACCTGGGCCAGCATAAAGCGGGCCATCCGCAGGCAGCTCTCCAGTTCGTCCAGGGCCGGCAGCAGCACCTCCTTAGTCAGTTGCAAGTCACGGTGATAGCCCGAAGGGAGGTTGGTGGTAAGCATCCCCAGGGTGGCGGGCAGGCTCTGGAGGCGATTGGTGCGGGCCCGCAGCATTTCAAAGACATCGGGGTTCTTCTTGTGCGGCATGATGCTCGACCCGGTGGTGAGGGCGTCCGGGAAGCGGATAAAGCCAAAGTTCTGGCTCATGTAGAGGCAGACATCGGCGGCGAGCTTATTGAGCGTGCCGGCGGTCGCTGCGACCGCCGAGGCCAAAATGCGCTCAGTCTTACCGCGGCCCATCTGGGCATATACGACGTTGTAGCTCAGGGTAGAAAAGCCCAGCAGGCGGGTGGTCAGGCTGCGATTGAGGGGAAAAGAAGAACCGTAGCCCGCGGCAGACCCCAGGGGATTCTGGTCGCACACCCGCCAGGCAGCCTGCAGCATATGCAGGTCATCCACCAGGCTCTCGGCATAGGCTCCAAACCAGAGCCCGAAGGAGGAGGGCATTGCCACTTGAAAATGCGTGTAGCCTGGCAACAGGACATCCCGATGCCGTTTACTGAGCTCCTGTAGGGTCTCAAAGAGGGCGGATATGTCCATAACCAGCCCCTCGATGCGGTGCAGAAAATACAGTTTGAGATCAACCAGCACCTGGTCGTTGCGGGAGCGGCCGCTGTGGACCCTTTTGCCCATATCACCGAGGGTACGGGTGAGCATAAGCTCCACCTGCGAGTGGATATCTTCCACGCCCTCTTCGATGATCAGTCGCCCCGCCACGGCTTCGCCGTGGAGCCGGACAAGCTCTGCCCGCAGGGCGGCGAGCTCATCGGCCTCCAGCAGGCCGATGGTCTCCAGCATGCTGATATGAGCCAGGGTGCCCAGGATGTCCCAAGGGGCTAATTCCCGGTCCAGGTCGCGGTCGCGACCGACCGTAAAAGCTTCTATTTCAGAAGCGGTATCGTATCCTTTGTCCCAAAGTTTCATGTACGACCGATTAGGCGCTGGCAACAGCAATCATGGAAATCTCGACCCGCACATCCTTGGGCAGGCCCGCCACGGCGACGGTCTCCCGGGCCGGGGGTTGCGTGTCCAGATAGCTCCCATACACCTCATTGACGGTGCCAAAGTCGGCCATGTCCCGGAGAAAAATGGTGGTCTTGACCACATGGGCAAAGGTAAGCCCGGCCGCCGCCAGCACGGCCTGCAGGTTGCGCATCACCTGATGCGTCTCGGCGACAAGGTCGCCGGTGATGAGCTGCCCACTCGCCGGCTCCAGGGCAATCTGCCCGGAGAGATAGACCGTGTTCCCGGCCCGTACCGCCTGGCTGTAGGGACCGATGGGCGCGGGGGCCTCCCCGCTCTGGATGATCTGCTTGTTCATGCCCCGAAGATACAAAAGCTGCAACCCCGGGGGCAAAAGAAAAAGGGACAAACCCGCGCAGGTTCGTCCCCGTCAACCTAATTTACTGAAAAGGGAAGCAGTTTGGTTCACTGTATCCTCAATAACGAGGCAAAATTTGGAAAGGATGCCAGGCGCAAGGCATTCTTTACATTTGCCTCATAATCAAAACATTACACACTCACCCCAAAGGTGCGCAATGCATCATTGAGGGAAACTTTCTTGTCGGTCGTAGCTTTGCGCTGACCGATGATCAGGGCGCAGGTGACGTGAAAGGTCCCGGCGGGAAATTCCTTGGGGACGGTGCCAGGGATCACCACGGAGCGGGGTGGTACATAGCCCCGGTACTCCTTGGGCTCAGGCCCCGATACATCGATGATGCGCGATGAGGCGGTCAGGACCACGTTGGCACCGAGGACCGCTTCGCGGCCCACCCGTACCCCCTCCACTATAATGCAGCGGCTGCCGATGAAGGCATCGTCCTCAATGATGACCGGAGCGGCCTGAACCGGCTCCAGCACGCCCCCGATGCCGACACCGCCACTGAGGTGGACATTCTTGCCGATCTGGGCGCAAGAGCCCACCGTGGCCCAGGTGTCGACCATGGTGCCACTGTCGACGTAGGCCCCAAGATTGACGTAGGAAGGCATCATGACCACTCCCGGTGCGATGTAGGCCCCGTAGCGGGCCGTGGCCGGTGGCACCACCCGTACCCCCTGCGCGGCGTAGTCGCGCTTGAGGGCCATTTTGTCGTGATACTCAAAGGGGGGGAGCTCCGTAACGGTCATCTCCCGGATCGGGAAGTAGAGGATCACGGCTTTCTTGACCCACTCGTTGACCTGCCAGCCGTCGGCAGTGGGCTCGGCGCAGCGCAGCTTGCCCTTGTCGAGGGCCTCGATGACCTCTGTAATGGCCTCCCGCACCTCGGGCGTGGCGAGTTGGCTGCGGTCCTCCCAGGCAGCCTCGATGATCGATTGATGCGAAGAAAAAGACATGATGGCGTGTATTTTGGGAGCCAAAGGTACGTTTTTCGAGAGGATGAAAACAGCCCTGGCAGGGGCAAAAGCTTTTTTTGCAAAAGCAGGTCAAATGCGTAATTTACTTAGCCTTTGGGGGCACAAAGGTCCATCTTATTCCCTTGGAAGCCTTCCTCTGGCCCCGCATGGATTTCGCTCGCCTCATGTATGACTCCTGCTATTTTCGCTTTAATCCTTTCTTTGGCCTATGCTAATTCCCAGCCTGCTCCTCAAACAGCTGTATACCTTCGGCAGCCTCAAAAACACCGACGAAGGGGTCGTCTTCTCCCTCAAAAACCGCCTGAGCGATGCCACTTTGATCGGCCTGCATCGGGTGAAGGTCGGGGAGCACGAAGTACCGCTGGAAAACCTCTCTGTCCACCTGGCTGATGGCACCGTGCTCAGCCCGGGCGATATCTCCAAAGATAGGCCTGTCAGTTTCCCCCTGCGGGCCGTGCTCAACATCCACGCCCGGATGGATAATCTGGAAGAAGGCAAACACAAGCTGGAAGTCGGATTTGAGGCCAAGCCTTTCGGAAAGCTCACCCTCAAGGTCGAGGGTGGGATCACCCAGGAAGACACCAAGCGGGTGGTCATCCCCCGGAGCCGGGACGACGACTACGACGGCGAGATCATCAAAATCCGGCAAAAGTTTGTCGAGGACTATACCGGCAAAAAGCTGGAACACCTACCAGTCTACTCTTTTGACCCTCACATGACTGAGGGTAACATTGAGCACTTTACCGGGGTAGCTCAGGTTCCGATCGGCTTTGCCGGGCCGCTTCTGATCAATGGCGAGCATGCCAAGGGCGAATTTATCATCCCCATGGCCACCACCGAGGGCACCTTGGTCGCCTCCTACAACCGGGGCATGAAGCTGGTGAATGCCTGCGGCGGGGTCAAGGTGACGGTCGTCGATGACGCCATGCAGCGGGCCCCGGTATTTGTGATGAAGGACGCTCGGGCAGCCCGGGAGTTTGTCAATTGGGTACACGCCAATATCCGTGAGATTTCAGAACAGGCCGAGGCGACCACCAGCGTCGGGAAGCTATCCTACATAGATGCCTATACGGCTTCAAAGTTTGCCTACCTGCGCTTCAACTACACCACCGGCGATGCCGCCGGTCAAAACATGGTCGGCCGGGCTACCTTTGCCGCCTGCTCCTGGATCCTGGACCACTACAAGGACCACGAGTTCAAGCATTTCTACCTGGAATCCAATCTGGCTACGGATAAAAAGGCCTCCCAGGTCAACGTCATGCACACCCGCGGCAAGCGGGTGACCGCCGAAGCCACCATCAAGCGCGATGTCCTCAACCAGTTTATGCGGGTGGATACCACCACCCTGGCTTACCACGCAGGCGTCGCCAATGTGGGCGCCATTCTTTCTGGTGCCAACAATAACGGCCTCCACTCGGCCAATGGCATCACGGCCATGTTTATCGCCACCGGACAGGACGTCGCCAATGTGTCGGAATCGTCGGCCGGGATTCTCTACACCGAGCTGACGGAGGACAACGATCTCTATTTCTCCATCACCATCCCTTCGCTGATCGTCGCCACCTATGGGGGCGGCACCGGTCTCGCCACCCAGCGGGAGTGCCTGGAACTGCTCGGCTGCTATGGCCGGGGGACGGTCCGCAAGTTCGCGGAGATTGTCGCCGCCGTGGTCCTCGCCGGCGAGCTGTCGCTCGCCTCGGCCATCTCCTCCTCCGACTGGGTATCAAGCCACGAACGCTATGGCCGCAACCGCTAGGGCTGTGCCTGGCGATGCGTCCTGACAGAACAACTACTACTACCATTAACCGTAGCACAGCGCCTGAGGCGCTGTGCTTTTTCATTTCACCCCTATGCGCTACCTCTTTCTGCTGATCCTCTGGGGAGCAAGTCCCCTATCCCCCGCTATGGCCCAGGTATGGCGGCCGGTCGAGAGCCCGCTCCTCACCCGCTGGGCCACGGAGGTCGATCCGCTCAACCCCTGGCCCGCCTACCCACGACCCCAGATGGCCCGCGACGCCTGGCTCAACCTCAATGGCCTCTGGGACTATGACATTCGGCCTGCCACGGCCGGGCCGCCCGACAGTTGGCCGGGGCAGATCCTTGTCCCTTATCCGGTCGAGTCTACCCTCTCTGGCGTAGGCCAGTCGCTGGCCCCCGATGCGCGCCTCTGGTACCGGCGCAGCCTGGCCCTTCCCCAGGCCTGGAAGAAGCAGCGCATTCTCTTGCACTTCGAAGCAGTGGACTGGGAAGCCACCTTTTGGATCGACGGCAAAGAAGTGGGCCGTCATCGCGGCGGCTATTCCCCTTTCTCCTTTGACATCACCGATTACGTCAAGCCGGGTCGCACCCACGAATTGCTACTACGGGTCTTTGACCCCACTGATGCCGGTACCCAGCCCCGGGGCAAGCAGGTCCTAAATCCCGGCGGCATTTTCTACACCGCAAGCTCAGGCATCTGGCAGACGGTCTGGGTGGAAGCGGTACCCCGCACCCATATCGCAGACCTACGCATCCGGCCGAATCTGACCCAAGGACAACTGGTGGTCCAACCACAATTGGAGGGTAAGCTCAAGGCCGGGGACCAGGTTTCCGTCACGGTCAAAGCAGGCCCTGATCGGGTGGCCACGGCCACGGGCGAGGCTGGAAGTCCCCTCACCCTCCTCATTCCGGATCCCCGGGCCTGGTCTCCCGAAGATCCTTTTCTCTACGATCTGGAGGTCAAGCTGCAGCACAAGCACAAGACGATCGACGCCGTCCGCAGTTATGCCGGTCTGCGCGATATTTCCCTTGGCCGCGATCCGGCGGGCATCACCCGCATCTTCCTCAACGGAAAACCCTACTTCCAAAATGGCCCCCTGGACCAGGGCTTCTGGCCCGATGGCCTCTACACGCCCCCCACCGAGGATGCCATGCGCTACGACCTGGAGATGACCCGGGAGATGGGCTTCAACATGCTACGCAAGCATGTCAAGGTGGAATCCCGCCGTTTTTACACCTGGTGCGACCGTATGGGCCTGCTGGTCTGGCAGGATATGCCCTCGGGCGACGCCTCTATTGGTCCGCAGGACCCGGACATCGTGCGGGCCGACAGCTCGGCCCGGCAGTACCGACAAGAACTGACCGAGATGATCGGCAGCTTGTTCAATCATCCCAGCATCGTGGTCTGGGTTCCCTTCAATGAGGGCTGGGGCCAATTTGAAACGGAGGCCATCACCGACTATGTGCGGGAACTGGACCCCAGCCGCCTGATCGACCCGGCGAGCGGCTGGACTGACCGCGGAGTAGGTGACATCAAGGACATCCACCACTATCCCGAGCCGCAGGGAACCCAGCCCGAAGCCCAGCGGGCGGCCGTTCTGGGCGAGTTTGGAGGACTGGGACTGGCCGTGCCCGGCCATACCTGGGAGCAGCGCAACTGGGGCTACCAAGCTATGAACGACCGGCAGCAGTTGCTGAGCCGCTACGAGCAATTTTACTGGGAGGTCTTCCGGCTGCGGGAAGATCCAGGCCTGAGTGCGGTGGTCTATACCCAGACCACCGATGTGGAGACCGAGACCAATGGTCTCCTGACCTATGATCGGGCCGAAGTGAAACTGCCCCTCGACCCGCTTCGTCGCATCAACCGGGGCGAGATCATCATCCCGCCCCAGTTGGGCGGGAGCGCGCGCATTTTTCTCGATTCCTTTCAGGTCTTCCTGCAGAGCCCCAGCCCGGGGGCGGTGATTCATTACACACTGGATGGCAGCCAGCCTAGCGTGGCCTCGCCGCGCTACGACCGGCCCTTCTGGGTGCATCACACTACGGTCCTCAAGGCCCGTACCCTGGTAGGCGAGGAAGCCAGCCGGGTCGAAACCTGGAAACTGGCCCAGGCTGAGGCCCAGATCGGAGAGGCTCATAGTGGCCTCTACCCAGGCCTAATGCTGCATTACTATGAAGGAGCCTGGGAACAACTCCCTGACTTTGGGGCTCTGAGCCCGGCCCGGAGCTTTCCGGTCAAAACCCTGTCGGCAGAAAACCTGAACCGTACAGAGGACTTCGGCTTGCGGGCACAAGGTTACTTCCTCGCGCCACGAGAAGGTGTCTACACCTTTTACCTCAGCAGTGATGATGGCAGCCGGCTGTCGTTGGGCGAGACGCAACTCATTGACCATGATGGCGTCCACGGCATGAATGAGCGCTCGGCGAGCATCGCCCTCGGGCTGGGGTACCACCCCCTGCAGCTGGACTTTTTTCAGCACCTCGGGGGCCGGGGCCTGCGGCTGGAGGTCGAGGGACCGGGCCTGCCCCGGCAGGAAGCCGGGCCCGACCTGCTGTTCCAGCCCCGAGACTAATCGGAATCATCGAGACGGGGGGCGTCGCGGTGAGCGACTCCTCCCGCTACATAGTGCGCGGCACCCGCCCGGATCATCGCGATCTGTTGGGGGCTCAGGGCCTTGAGCTTCCGTGCCGGCACGCCAGCATAGAGATAACCCGGCTCCAGTTGAGCGTTTTCCGGCACCAGCGCCCCGGCGGCTACGATGCAGTGCGAGGGGACCACAGCTCCATCGAGAACGATGGCACCCATCCCGATGAGGGCCTCCGAATCGACCCGGCAGCCATGCAGGATGGCCCGGTGCCCCACCACCACGTCGTCGCCGACGAGGGTGGGCGTGCGGCCGGTGGTGCAATGCAACATGGCATGGTCCTGGATGTTGGTGCGGGCCCCGATACGAATCGCCCCGACATCCCCTCGCAGCACGGCGTGGTACCACACGCTGCTTTGTGGACCGATCTGTACGTCGCCGATCACGACGGCATAGTCGGCGAGGTAGGCGTCTGGCGCGATATCGGGCCGGTGCGGGCCAAAAGCTTTGATCAGGGCCATGGGCTTACTTCACCAGTTTGAGGCCCTCCAGGGCCGAGGTATCCGAAGGGTTGAAAAGCAGTGCCCGGAAGAAGCCTTCTTTGGCTTCCTGCAGGTTGCCGAGGCTGACATTGATCCAGGCCAGCAGAAGTACCGAGTCATGGTCAAAAGGGTACAGCGTCACCACTTTGCGGGCATAGGTCTCCGCCTTTTTGTACTCCTTGCGGGCATAGTAGATGCTCGCCAATCGATAGTTAGCGACCGTGTGCTGCGGGCTGATTTTCAGGACGGCCTCATACTGGGCAATGACGTCCTCCCAGTTTTCCAGCGCTGCTGCCGGATACACGTAACCCATGCGCGGCTCAATGGCGCCGGGCGCCAGTTTCATGGCCTGCTGATAGTAGTTGATGGAGCGGCTATAGTCCCCGGTCATATAGGTGAGCCAGCCCAAACGCAGGTTGGCGGCATAATCATTGGCCGAGTAGTAGGGCTTGATGGCATCAATGGCCTTTTGGTACTCCTCATATTGCTCGAACTGGTAGCTACGAGCGTAGGCGCTCACCTGGGCGGTATCCATCTGACCAGCAAGCATCAGCGGCAGAAGGAAGAACAACAAACTGAGGGTTTTCATAAAATAAAGGTTAAACCGGTAAATAAGCCGTGAAGGAAATATGGTTGGCCACTGAGCTCGGCCGTGCGTTGCTCCAGCATGTAGATGGCAGAGGCCCGAACCTGGGGCGTGATCGACAACTGTCCCATGATCAGCCCCCGGTGGTTCATGACGTCAGTCGTATTTTGCAAGATCAGGCCCTGCTGCTCAATAACCTGGGCCACCTGACCATAATAGTAGGATCCGAGTAGACGCAAGCGCGGGCTGGCCTGCCAACTGATGCGAGGTGACACCGAAGGCCGCGCCTTGCCTTCGCGCCAGGGCAGGTGCAGGTCCAGTCCCAGGCTGAGCTGATCCCGCCGCGTGCGCGGCGTAAAGGTGAGCGAGAGCCCACCCTGGGCCTGCCAATAGCTGCTGTCCTGATCCAGCACATGATAGGAAGCCGAGTCTCGGCTATGGTAAAAATCCGGGCCCGGCACATTGTGCGAGATGGTCTCCCACAGGTAAGCAACCGCCTCTACTCCGGCCTCCTGATGCCGGTTCAGGTAGGCACTCCCATAGGCCTGCACCTGCCACCGACCCCATTGCCGCTCCAACCCCAGATAGGCAATGCCACCCTGATCAGAAAAGTTGCCGGTAGCGGTCTGGGACAGTGTAAGCCGTAGGGTATCATAGCGAGTCCGGGGCATGGGGGGCGGCAAATTGATCCGGTTGGTGGTTTCACTGACCGATACCACCTCGGACCCGCTCAGGGCCCCTTCGAGCCCTATGTATTGTCCGGCAGGCATGAATGACCAACCTTTGCCCAGATAGACGCTGCCCCCCAGGTAGTACTGATGTTGGGTGAAGTTCCCCCAACTCCCCTGCTGAGTCATATAGCTGTAGGCCTGGTAGAGCTGGACCCGGCCCCCGAGCCGATGTCCCAGGCCCACCTGGGCATACTGCATGGTACCGGCCAGCTCCGGGTTGGAACTGGGCTTGAGGCCTACTTCCAAGTGGAAGTAATCCAGCGGGCGTCGTCCCGGCTTGGGATAGAGGGCCTGCAAGGCCTCTCCGGAGCGCTTGTAGAGTACGGCCGCCGGCCCATACTGCCCCAGGCGTAGGTAGGTCCCGTAAAGATAGTCCCGGGCGATGTCGCTGCCTTGATTCTTGTCCAGCGCGGCGCGCAGATACCGCTGGGCCAGCAGGTACTCCTCTTCCCAAAAGGCGGCGATCCCCAAGCGCAGATAGAGATAGTAAAAATCGAAGCCCGCCTCAAGGGCGGATTCGCCTACCAACACCAAGGAATCCCACTGCTCGCCCTGGTATAAGCGATAGGTCGTCGCCTCAACCTCCGGATAGGTCAGGCTGGATTGGGCGTGAGCCGTAACGGCCCCTCCCAGGCATATGAGAAGGATCAGGAAACGGTACATGAAGCACGCAGACTGTGGCCGGAGCCGGATACGTCAAAATGGTCAATGCCTTCCTCTCCGATTCGGAGTGTATAATGCCAGGCACGGAGGGAACGCCCCATGATGCAGGCAGATACCTCACTTTTGAGCTCAATCCGGGTAGGATGGTGCTCGTCGTCGATCTCCCCAAAGCCAAAACGGTAGGTCCCGCTGAGGTAGTGGAAGAAGGG
>RFHL01000307.1 GCA_003696875.1 Bacteroidota bacterium
GAGCCGGCCCTCACCGTGAAAGAATATACACAAGTTTTTTTACTTCATCAGATCCACGCTGCGCTGGATAAAGGCCGTAAGGTCCTTGCCAGTGAGCATGTTCTGGCCCAGCAGGGCCAGGTCGACCAGTTGCTTGGCCCGGGGTGTGGGATCTTCGGCCTCGATGAGGCCCGTTACCAACGGGTGCTGAGTGTTGATGACGAGGTTCATGGTGTCAGGCATCTGGCCCATGAAGGTTGCCCCGCCGCCGACGGCGGCCATGTCCCGCATGCGCCGCATAAACTCTGGCCGGGTGATGAGCACTGGCAGGGCTTCGGGCCCCATCTTCTCCAGTACTGGCGTCAGGCCCGGCAGACTGATGACCTGGGTAAAGGTGTCCTTGAGCTTGGTTTTCTGCTCTTCGGTCAGGACCAGCTCGCCTTCCTCAGCCGATGCCTCCGTCTCTTTGGGAACCAGCTTGTCGATCGTGTCGGCATCGACCCGCACCCAGCGGCTCTTCTCGGTCTTGGCCTCGACATGTTGTATCAGATGGCTGTCCAGCACCCCGTCCATGACGACCACGTCATAGCCTTTGGCCTGGGCGGCCCCGATGAAGAGATCCTGATCACTGGGGTGGGTGGCGTAGAGATACACCACATTGCCGTCTTTGTCGGTCTGCTGCGGCGCAATTTTTTCCCGGTACTCCTCCAGGGTAAAGAAGTTGCCGTCCACATTGTGCAGGAGGAAGAAATCGCCCGACCGCTCGTCAAACTTGGTATCGGTGATCATCCCGTATTTCACGAATACGGAAATATCCTTCCACTTTTCCTCGAACTTCTGCCGGTCTTCGTGGAAGATCTCCTTCAGCTTGTCCGCCACCTTGCGGGTGATGTAGCTGCTGATTTTCTTGATGTTGGGGTCGCCTTGCAGGTAGCTGCGCGACACGTTCAGCGGGATGTCGGGCGAGTCGATGGCGCCCTGCAACAGCATCAGGTAATCAGGGACAATCTGATTGACCTCATCGGTGATGAAAACCTGACGGGAGTACAACTGAATCTTGTTGCGCCTGGGGTCGATGTCCTGACGGATGCGGGGGAAATACAAGATCCCGTTGAGCTGGAAGGGGTGATCAATGTTGAGGTGAATCCAAAACAGCGGGTCTTCGTCAAGGGGATAAAGTTCCCGGAAAAAGTCCAAATACTGCTGATCTTCCAGTTCGGCCGGGGCGTGCTTCCACAGCGGATTGGGGTTATTGATCGTTTGCTCTTCGAAAACCACCTCGACGGGCAAAAAGCGGCAGTATCGCCGCAGGATTTCCTGGATCCGGTGGCCTTCGAGGTATTCCTTGGCGTCATCGGCAAGGTGAAGGATTACATCGGTGCCGCGGCTGTCCCGCTCGGCGGTATCAATGGTGTAGGTCGTGGTCCCGTCACAGGTCCAGCGCACAGCCTCGGCCCCTTCTTGCCAGGAGCGACTCACGACCTCGACCTCCTTGGCAACCATAAAGGCCGAGTAAAAGCC
>RFHL01000308.1 GCA_003696875.1 Bacteroidota bacterium
CATCCGGGGCTTCGATCGGGGTCTGGGAATGGGACTTGGGTGACGGCACCTTGCTCTGGGATGACATCATGTACGAGCTGTATGGCCTGACCAAGGCGCAGGCCGAGGGCAATTACCAGGACTGGCAGCGAGCCGTGCTGCCCGAAGACCTGGCCGAAACCGAGGCCAAACTGACCCAGGCAGTCGCCGAATCCACGCTCTTTGAGCATACCTTCAGAATCCGGCATCCTGAAAAGGGAATCCGCTACATGCAGGCAGTCGCCCAGGTGGAGCAGGGGAAACAGGGCGTTTCCAAGCGTATGATCGGGGTTAATTGGGACATCACGGAGACCAAACGAGTAGAGGAAGAGATCCGCAAAGCCCGCAGCCTGGCCGAAGAAATGCTGCGCCTCAAGTCTAACTTCCTGGCCAATATGAGCCATGAGATCCGCACCCCTCTCAATGGGATCCTGGGCGTAGCCCGGATTATGCAGGAGGAAGAAGACCTCAATGAGGTGCGTCACATGCTCGACATGCTGGCCTTGAGTGGACGGCGGCTCCTCGCTACGCTGACCGGTATCCTGGAACTGGCCAAGATTGAGGCAGAGCAGGATGAGTATGCCCTCGAAGAGGTACCCATGACGGGAATGGTCCACGAAGTGGTAGAATCATTGCGCCCCCTGGCCATGGAAAAAGGCCTGGAGTTCCGCTTTGAGCCGCATTGTACCATGGGCAAGGTGCTGGCCGACCGCCGCCTACTGGGGCAGATTCTCTCCAACATCATCGGCAATGCCCTCAAATTTACCAGTGAAGGTTATGTCAAGGTTCAACTCAACTGTACCGCCAACCGCAAAGGGGTCAAACTCATGGAAATTGCCGTGAGAGACACCGGAGTAGGCATTGATCCCAAGAACCAAGAACGGATATTTGAACCGTTCAAACAGGAGAGCGAGGGCCAATCCCGGCGCTTCCAGGGAAGCGGGCTAGGCCTGGCTATTGCCAAAAAGTATACCGAACTCCTCGGGGGGAGCATCCGGGTGGAAAGTGCCAAAGGGCAAGGCAGCACCTTCTTTATCTATCTCCCCCAAACGGCTACGATTTCCCATGACTAAACCGCACATATTGTACGTCGAGGATGACGAAATCAATGGCTTCGTCGTCCAGTCTATGCTCCGATCGTACTGCACCGTGGACATCGCAACGAATCCGGCAGAGGCTATGTCTGCGGTTGGATCTGTTGCGTATCCGCTGATCCTTATGGACATCAACCTGGGTGAGGATGAGATGGATGGGGTAGAACTCACCCGGCGCATCCGCGCCCTGCCAGGCTACCACAGCGTCCCGATCTTTGCCGTGACCGCTTTTGCCATGCCTGGTGACGAAGAGCGCTTTCTGAGCGAGGGCTTTGACCGCTATTTTCCCAAGCCGGTGCAGAAGGAAGACCTGCTCGCAGGCCTGCAGCAGTACCTGGGTGGGTGAAGGCTACCCGTACAACTCCATCGCTACCCGAAAGGTATTGGCATGAGCCTCGACCGTATCGGAGAGTCGCTGTCCATAACCACCCCCGATCGCGACGGCTACCGGAATCTGATAGGCAAGGCAGGTCTCAAGGACCAGGCGGTCCCGGGTCTTGCAGCCAATCCGGCTGAGGGCCAGCTTGCCCAGACGGTCTCCAGCGAGGACGTCCACGCCGGCTTGGAAAAAGACAAAGTCCGGTTTTACTTGCTTGATCAGGCGCGGCAGCTGCCCCCGCAGCACATCCAGATATGTGGTATCCCCCATGCCAGTGGGCAGGGCGATATCCAGATCCGAGCGTTCCTTACGCAGAGGATAGTTATCGGCTCCATGCATGGAAAAGGTAAAAACCCGTGGCTCGTCGGCAAATAGCCGGGCGGTGCCGTTGCCCTGATGTACATCCAGATCCACGATCAGGATCTGGCGCACTCCCTGCTGGTCCAGCAGGTGGCGCGCACTGATCGCCAGATCGTTGAGGAGGCAAAACCCCTCGCCATGGCTGGCAAAGGCATGGTGGGTTCCTCCGGCGATGTTGAGCCCGATGCCATGTTCCAGGGCATGCAGGGCCGCCGAAAGGGTCCCCTGACAGGAGCGCCGCGAGCGCTCCACCAACTGAGGTGATTGGGGAAATCCGATACGCCGCACCGTACGAGGGTCGAGTTGCTGATACCGCATCGCCTCCCAGTAGGCTGCCTCATGCACCGCGAGCACATGCTCGGCCGCCACCGGTTCCGATTCCTCCAGTTGCTCGGGCCTTATGCTCCCTTCGTAGAGGAGCTGCTCCCGGATCAGCTGGTACTTGACGATGGGAAAGCGATGCCCCTCCGGCAGGGTGGGCACAAAACGGTCGGAATGAAAAATCTTGACCATGACGCCCTAGCAACCCGCAAGCGGCTGCCTTGGTTTTCAGGCCGGGCCAAAAAGCCTATTCCGGCCTTTCGGATGGGGTTTCCTCACGGTGGCGGTCGTCCCACCAATCCTGCACCATACCACCCAACAGGCCACCCATCAGGGCGCCATAGGGCGTCATGCGTTCCCAGGTCGAAGTGATGGCACAGGAACCACTCAGGCAGCCGATTTCCTGCCAGTAGAGATAGCCTGCGACAGCCCCCAGCAGGCCGCCCAGCACATAGAAGCGATGGCGAAAGAGGAAGCTTTTCATAGGGCAGTGTCTTCGGCGGAGGTAGGACTACGCTGCATCTTGGCGGCGTGGGGGGCGCAGGTCCCGCTCGCACACTGGTCGCAGCCCAGGTTGAGTAGGGCCTGCAGGGCCAGTAAAGCCCCAAAAACGGTCACGGCCGTTTCTTGCCCCTGCATACCAGAGCCGGCAAAGGCCACTCCCATGAAGAGACGAAGCCAGCGGAGCAGCCCCCAACCGTAACGAAGGCGGATCCAGAGTGGAAACAGAAGTGTCTGTGTCATAATCGGACAAATCCCCAACGGGAGGGTCCCCGTGGTGAGAAGGAATACGCCCAGACCATCGTGCAGTTTGGGCCGAAAGGTTCCGTGGACTTGTCGGGGAAGCACGAGGTTTTTCTAAACCAACCCTCGCAAATCCATAACGGGACCGCGCCAGAAAAGTTCCCCAGATCAAAAAAGATTAAAAGGTTATATATCACAAATCATGCCAGGTTTGGCCATGGGTCCTTTTTGCTGTGAATAAAAAGGGCTATGGAAATTTGATCAGGAACGAGGCCGGAG
>RFHL01000309.1 GCA_003696875.1 Bacteroidota bacterium
CCCCCAGAGCGGGAGAAGGACCGAGCCAGACCGGTTGGATCAGGACGACAAAGAGGAGCCCTCCCCACAGGATCCTTCGCTTCACGAACCGACTCCTCGGTTTGACGAGCCACCAGACCTTCGGGTCACGAGATTCCACCTCTCCCACGTCCCTTTCGCAACATTCCACCCCTCGGCCTCCGCCACGACGACCAACTTCCCGGTCATCTCCGGAGGCAGAGCCTGCCAATCCTCCGGGGATAGCAGGCCCACCGCCCCAGGCTCCCGATCCAGCGCAAAGCGCTGGGTGAAGACGGTCGCGAAGCTGAAGCCCGCCACCTGCCAAAACCAGACCGAGGTCCAGAGAAAGCCGATCCCCAGGCCCAAAAGGCCCAGGAAGGACAGCAGCAGCGCCCGCAGAGCGATGCCCCAGGCGCGCCAGTAGGCGCGTCCTCCCTCCCGTACCCGGCGCAGTGCCCGCCAGGGATCAAAAATCTCCCTTGGATCCAGCTCCCGGCAATAGTGACTCATATAGCCCGGGACGGCGAGGGTCGCCAGGACCCACAGACCGGCGGCCGGCAGGTAGAGCCAGTCGATCTGGGTGTGATAGGCCGCATATCCCAGCAGGGTGGCGGGCAGGTGGTATTCCACCATCCCCAGGAAGGTCAGAAAGCCATGCCTGAGCAGCATCGGATAATCCCGCCAGGCGGGCCAAGCGGGCTGCCCATGTTGCATCTGGTGCACCATCATGATGCGGTGGCCCATATTGAGCAGCCAGCCGATGCCTGGGACCAGCAGCCAGAGCGCCCCGATGAGGACCTCGCGCCGAGCCAGGGGATGTTGCAGGGGAAAGTGCGCGGCCTGGCCCCAGGCCAAGGGCGTGTGCAGATGGATCGATGGCTTCATACCGATGGCGCTTTCAGGGAAAATAGAGCTGATCACGTCCCACAAATTGCATAATGGTCCGCAAAGGGCCAATTTGCCCCACAATAATCCGCCCCCTATGAATCCCGCTCCCATCCGTACCGCCCTCTGCGCCTTTGGCATGTCTGGCAAAGTCTTTCATGCGCCGCTGCTTAGCAGCCTCCCTGAATACCAGCTCTGCAAGGTATGGCAACGCAGCCGCCGCGACGCGGCGGAGGCCTACCCGCAGGTGGAGGTCGTCATGATGACCGCCTACGCCTC
>RFHL01000026.1 GCA_003696875.1 Bacteroidota bacterium
CCGGGGGCCGGGCTATTCCGGGCTCCGCTTCGCTCCGGTCGCGGCGCTACGCTGGCGACTGCCCCTCCATATCCCTCACGCCGCGCGGGCCAGGCACACCTGTTTCACTGGTCAGAGTAGGGCGAATGGCCATTCGCCCCTACCGAGCCGGCCGGCTACGGCATGGTGTGCTCAGGGGATCCTTCCCAAATCCCTCTGACGTACATCTAGCTGCCGGGGCAGCAGGTTTTTTTGTGCAAAAGTACTAGCTTTATCCAGCACGTACATACGACAATTGTGGCAAGCCATGACCCCATCTCCCCTGGTAGGACAAATAGAGCAAATCCTTGACTTTAGGTTCAAGTCGGTCCTCGACATCCACGCCCACTTCGAGGACCCCAAGGCCTATCCCAAATCCTACCGCGACGTCATGACCTGGCAGCAGGAGATGGTGCGTGACGGGCACGGCGGCAAGGCCTTCGTGGACGCGCAGGGCCGCCTGCTGGGCCTCAACCTCTACGGCTGCCGGGAGCGGCTCGATCCCCAGCGGATACAGGCCCTGCTGGCGCTGGCGCTGCCCGACCTGCTCGCCCTCAACCTCAATGAGACGGGCTTGACGCACTTCACCTTCACGGCGCGGTAGCCCCGGCTGATGTACGTCAACCTCAGCCAAAACGAATCCCTCACCCGCCTCCACTTCGAGGCGACGCCGCCGGACCTGCGCATCCTGGAGCTCTACGACAGCAAGGTCGAGACCCTGGCCCTGCCCGCCGGCCTGGACGAGCTGTACAAGCTCGATGTCGCCCGCAATGGCCTCAAGACGCTGAGCTTTGCCGGCGGCTGCCCCAAGCTTTGGTTCTTGGACGCCAGCGACAATGCGCTGGCGGAGTTGGCGTTGCCAGGGAGCTTTGCGGAGCTGCGGTATCTCTACTTGAGAAAAAACCAGCTGAAGACCCTGACTTTTGCGCAGGCTGCCCGCAGCCTGGACATGCTGGACCTGCGCGAAAACCAGCTGGAAGCATTACCCGACAACCTGGTTTTTTCGGATAAGCTTGAAGCCCTGCACCTGCACGGCAACCCGCTCTCCACCCTGCCGCAGGAGATTTTCTCGGACGATGAACGCGGCAACTCCGTGGCGCGGGTCATGGACTACCTGCGGGAGGCCGAGAAAGGCACCGAGGTAAACAGCCGCGCCAAGCTGATCCTGGTCGGCAATGGCCGGGTGGGTAAGACCTCCCTCTTTCGCAGGCTCAAGAACCAGGATTTTAATCCGGAGGAGCCCTACACCCACGGGGTGCAACTGGGCCAGCTCGACAAAGCGCATCTTCCGCAGGTCAGCACCGACAGATTAAGCCTCAGTGTGTGGGATTTTGGGGGCCAGGAGATTTTCTATGCCACCCACCAGTTTTTCCTGAGTGAGGATGCCCTGTACGTACTGGCCTGGACAGACAAAGACAATGTCCAGCCCCGAGTCGGGCTGGATGAAAAACTCGTCCCGTTGGATGAAAAGTGGCGATCGGAGGAGTACTGGCTGGAAAACATCCGCCTGCACGGCAAGAAGAGCCCCATCCTCATGGTGCAAACCCATAGCGACCGAAAGAAAGTAGATGTGGATGGTAGCTTCAGAAAGGAGCCCTACTCGGCAAGCTGCCTTAGCTTCAGCGCCGCCAAGGACTATGGACTGCCCGAACTCAAAGATCATATTGCCGAGAAGCTAAGCAAGATATCCTTCTTCGGAGAAGACTTTCCGAGCACCTATGCCCGCGCCATCGAGGCCATCCAACTCGAGCGGGAGGAGGAGGGAAAGAAGAGCCTGAGCAAGGAGGAGTTTAACAAATTGGCTGATCGTAGTGGAATTACGAAGGGAGGGGAAGCCAGCCTGCTAGACTACCTCAACAAGACCGGAGTGGTCGTGTACCTCGGCGATCGGGATATCCCCCTGCTCAAGGACATCATCTACATCGACCCCAACTGGCTTACCCAACAGGTCTATTGCCTGATCAACAACAAGCTCAGGGACAGAAACGGCGAGATCACCCAAGACTACCTCAAGCAAGCTTTTCCCAAAGACAGCGAGACCCAGCGCCAGCAAATGCTGGAACTGCTGGTGAACTTTGAGTTAATCTTCGAGGACAAAGAAGAAAAAGGGCTATACATCTCCCCCCAATATTTGCCAGAAAAGCCCAGTCGAGACGCAAAACGTTTGATTAAGGCCTTCCTGGACGAGTGGACCAGCGGATTTACCTTCCGCTTCCCCCGCTTCGTGCCGGATAATGTCATGATCAACTTCCTGAGCCGCTATGGCCCCTACTCCAACAAGGTGTACTGGAAGCGAGGAATCTTTTTCCAATCGAGCAGCGGGGTGAAATGCCTGGTTACGTATCAGGACCAAAGCCTGACGGTCCAAACCACCACGCATCCCCAAGCCAGCAGCATGCAGCGGGAAATCTGCGCGGCCTTTGTGGAGCTGAGCCGCAACGCCAATGCGGAAGTATCGCTGGATGGAGACGTCTTTGTCGCCTGGGATGAGCTGACCAAGCAACACAAGATCGGCAGCCCCAAAGTAGAAGCCGTAGACGGCAGTTCTCATTTCATTACGGGCTATATGCACCTCCTGTCCCAGGAAGGCCTACGGCAGAAAAGCAGATGGAGGCCAAAATCCTCACAGAGGAAGCCCCCACCGCCCACTGGGTGGGCCTGCCGGAACTCATCATCAATGGGGAGGTAGACCGGGCCTTCAACATCCTGCATCAGGAACTGGATGATTCAGAAAAAGACGATCTGATTTTGCTCCAGGCTCGCTGGAACAAAAATGAACGAGAGAAAGATCTTCTGGATAAGCGGGACTATGATCCAGAGTATCGCAGGATATTGACTCAACTCATAGCCTGGGCCCGACAGACCGATGTGAGGGTGGAACCGAGTAAAGATAAGCCAGGACCTGCCCTTCCAAATGGTGAGAAGGCGGATGACAAAACCTACTATGACCGGCTGATTGAGTTACTCAAGAACAACAAGGCCGTTGCCATTACAATTCTCATTTTCACGGTAGTGGGCGCAGTTGTTACCCTGGGAACCAAAGTGGCGCCCTTGCTCTCCGCCACCGAAAAAAGCTTGATCCTGTCGGGACAAGTCGTCTCAACGGATAATCCCACTCAGGGACTCGCAGGCGCCAAGGTGCTCCTGCAAGGGAGCAAATCCATGACCGCTTATTCCAGGCAGGATGGCTTTTTCTTCCTCCCCTTGTCTGCGAAAAAGGGAGACATCCTCAACCTGGAGATTGAGGTAGCGGGATATCAACGATTAAACGAGCCCGTCTCGATCCTGAAGACGGATGACACGCTGTTTATTGCAAAACCCTTTGGCCTGACGCCCATCCAAGCGGAACCCCGCTTGCCCAGTTTGCCGGATTCCACTGCGGTTGCCCCGGCAAACTAAACTTGGCCGCAATTAAAACCCTCATAAGGGTTTCGAACCCTTATGAGGGTTGAAAAAATAAAATCATGCCCCCAACCCAACTAGCCCCCCTTACCCTCGATACCCTCCAAGACCACATGATCCTGGTACAGGGCGGAGAATTTACGATGGGAGGCGAGTCGGGTCGCGATAGCTCCAAACCCGCCCATCAGGTGCAGGTAGATGACTTTCTCATGTGCCGCTACCCCATCACCCAGGCCCTCTGGGAGGCCGTGATGAAGGAGAACCCCGCCTCCTTCCCCCACCCGCAGCGCCCCGTGGAGCGCGTCTCCTGGTACGACTGCATCGAGTTTTGCAACGCCCTGAGCGAACGGCAGGGTTACCGCCCCGCCTACCTCATCGACCGGGACCGCAAAGATCCCGACAATAAAAACAAAAACGATGACATCAAGTGGACGGTCAAGCTGAACGAAAACGCGGACGGCTACCGCCTGCCCACCGAAGCCGAGTGGGAATACGCCGCCCGGGGCGGGCGCTATGCGCAGCCCTTTGACTATGCCGGCTCGCCCAACCCAAACGAAGTAGCCTGGTGGGACCACACCAGCCAGAACATCACGCAGCCCGTGGGCCTGCGCCCACCCAACGCCCTGGGCCTCTACGACCTGAGCGGCAATCTCTTGGAGTGGGTCTGGGACTGGTACGACAGCGCCTACTATCAGCAGCTGGCGCAAGGCCCCCAGCCAGCCCCCGCGCCGGCCGGCCCCGACTCTGGAGAATACCGTGGGGCTCGTGGGGGCTCGTGGTTCAACTACGGTGATTAC
>RFHL01000310.1 GCA_003696875.1 Bacteroidota bacterium
AAGTCGGCCACCCGCCAGGCTTTTTGCAGTTCGGGGTTGTAGTCTCCGTCAGAGCCCGGTACCACCACATCTTTCCAGTAGGCGGCCCGCAGTTCGCGGATCATGCCCTTGGCCTTGGTGAGGCCTTCTTTGTTACGGGCCATGCCACAGTAGTCCCACATGATCTTACCCAACTCTTTGTGAAAGGAATCCACCGAGCGGGTGCCTTTGTTGCCGATGAGGGTGCCGATCTGGTCGGCCACCTCCTGCTCGGCCTCCTTAAAGGCCGGGTGATCGGTGGTGGGGTGGTCGTTGAGCGGCTGGGAGGCTAGATAGTCCCCAATGGTAAAGGGGATGACGAAATAGCCATCGGCCAGGCCCTGCATCAGGGCCGAGGCCCCGAGACGGTTGGCGCCATGGTCAGAGAAATTGGCTTCACCCAGCGCATACAGACCCGGGATGGTCGTACTCAGGTTGTAGTCAACCCAGAGCCCGCCCATGGTGTAGTGGACGGCCGGGAAGATCTTCATCGGCACCTGATAGGGATTTTCATCCGTGATCCGCTCGTACATCTCGAAGAGGTTGCCGTAGCGGGCCTCGACGGTTTCCTTGCCCAGACGAGCGATGGCCTCGGAGAAGTCGAGGAAGACGGCTTCGCCGCCGGGAATCACGCTGCGGCCTTCGTCGGTGACATACTTGGCGTTGCGTGACGCTACGTCACGGGGCACCAGGTTCCCGAAGGAGGGATAGCGACGCTCCAGGTAATAGTCGCGTTCTGACTCGGGGATGTCATTGGCCTTGATCTCGCCCTTACGGAGCTTCTCAGCCATCTCTATGGTGCGGGGCACCCATACGCGCCCATCATTCCGAAGAGATTCCGACATCAGGGTCAGTTTGGACTGGTAATCACCATGCTGAGGGATACAGGTGGGGTGAATCTGCACGTAGCAGGGGTTGGCAAAGAGCGCGCCCCGCTTGTGGGCCCGCCAGGCGGCGGAGCCATTGGAGTTCATGGCATTGGTGGAGAGGAAATAGACGTTGCCATAGCCGCCGGTGGCGAGCACCACGGCATCAGCAGCATGCCGCTCCAATTCGCCATTGACGAGGTTCTTGACGATCACGCCCTTGGCGTGGCCGTCGATGAGGACGATGTCCAGTACCTCGCGGCGGGGGAGGTTGTTGACCTTGCCCAGGCCAATCTGCCGGCTCAGGCCGCTGTAGGCACCCAGCAGAAGCTGCTGACCGGTCTGGCCCCGGGCATAGAAGGTACGAGAGACCTGAGCGCCCCCGAAGGAGCGGTTGTCCAGGTAGCCGCCATACTCACGCGCAAAGGGTACCCCCTGGGCCACAGCCTGGTCGATGATATCGACCGAGACCTGGGCCAGGCGATAGACGTTGGCCTCACGGGAGCGGTAGTCACCGCCCTTGATGGTGTCGTAAAAGAGGCGGTAAATGGAGTCGCCGTCGTTTTGGTAGTTCTTGGCGGCATTGATTCCGCCCTGGGCCGCAATGGAGTGCGCCCGCCGGGCACTGTCCTGAAAGCAGAAGGTCGTCACCCGGTAGCCCAGCTCGGCCAGCGTAGCGGCCGCGGAGGCGCCACCCAAACCGGTACCGACCACGATGATGTGGAACTTCCGCTTATTGGCCGGGTTGACCAGCTTGATGTTGAATTTATGGTTGTCCCATTTTTCGGCCAAAGGGCCAGCAGGAACTTTTGCGTCGAGTTTCATTGGCTTCGCTATTTGGGTAGTTCGCAGAAAGGAAAAACGGGATGGATGTTAATGAACAAAGAAGTAATAGACCGGCATCAAGGCAAACAGCAGCGGGATGACCACGGCTACGAGATAACCCAGGCTCTGGATGAGCGGAGTGTATTTTTTGTGCACCAGGCCCAGCGTCCGGAAGGCGCTCTGGAAACCATGGGAGAGGTGAAATGCCAGCAAACCCATCGCCAGTACATAGAAGATTACAATAAAGATGTTAGAGAAGGACTCCTTGACCACCTCGGTCATAGAGATGGCGGCGACTTTCTGGTCGGCGAGGCCTTGCTCCTTGAGCAGGCTGTACTTTTCGTAATCCACATACGTACCGGACTCAATCAAGACCTGGCCCCCGGGTCCCATTTTGGTCTCCTTAACCTTCCAGGCCTCGGTGTAGGCCTGCTCAATGGTCACCTGATGCGTGGCATCGCCAAACTTGTATTTTCCCCAAAACATGACAAGGTGCATGACCAGAAACACCAGCACAATGCTGCCGGTGATGCCCATGTTACGAGAAAACCAGGAACTGGACTTGGCAGCCCCTTTCTTGTAGGCATACTTGATGGGCCTGGCCTTGTTGTTTTGCCGGGTCAGCATGGCCGCATAGGCGATATGGAGCAGGAAGCCCGCAAAGAGCACCCACTCCATTACCCGGATGACCGAGTTGGTGGTCATAAAGCGGGTGTAGCTGTTGAAAGCGACGCCTCCATCATCCTTGAACAAGAGGGTGTTACCACTCACGTGGACAAGGAGGAAAGAAACCAGAAAAAGCCCGGTCAGCCCCATGACCAACTTCTGGCCTATCGATCGTGAAAAAATGGCTGCAAGTGCACTCATTGTGTGTTTTTATTGCAAGGTTTGAATCCGGCCAAAAATACCTTGGCTCCCAAGTAATGTCAAGCCAGGCGAATCAACGACCAGTTGTTTAGAACAGTTCCAAACTACAAAAAATAGAACTAAAATAAAGAGGCATTCCACTCATGAGCAGGACCTTGGTCTAAGGATACCGGCCGAAAGGCCGGCCGGGAACAGGCCAGGCATCATATTAATGTATAAATATATGT
>RFHL01000311.1 GCA_003696875.1 Bacteroidota bacterium
GAGGAAGCCGCCACCCGCAAGCAAGCCCGCATCGACAGCGGCAAAGACGTGATCGTCGGGGTAAACCGCTTCCGGATCCAGGAAGCCCAGGATTTCGAAATTCTGGAGGTCGACAACAGCGCCGTGCGCGAATCGCAGATTCGCCGGCTGGAGGCCACCAAGGCCGGCCGCGACCAGGCAGCCGTGGATCAGGCCCTGACGGCCATCACCCAAGCCGCTGAAAGCGGCGAAGGCAACCTCCTCGCCCTCGCGGTCGAAGCCGCCCGCCTCCGCGCCACCCTGGGCGAGATTTCCATGGCCATGGAGAAGGTTTATGGGCGCTATCAGCCCGTCATTCGTTCCATCTCAGGGGTATATGCCCACGAAGCTATGAACACCGAACAATTTGATCAGGCCCGGGCCCTGGCCGATGACTTTGCGAAGCTCGAAGGCCGCCGGCCGCGCATCATGATCGCCAAAATGGGCCAGGACGGCCACGACCGCGGGGCCAAGGTGATCTCCACCTCCTTTGCCGACCTCGGCTTTGATGTGGACATCGGGCCGCTCTTCCAGATGCCGGAAGAGGTCGCCCGCCAGGCCATCGAAAACGACGTGGACGTCGTGGGGGTCTCTTCCCTCGCCGCCGGGCACAAGACCCTGGTCCCGCAGCTCATCGCCGAGCTGGCCAAGCAAGGCCGCGATGACATCCTCGTCATCGCCGGGGGGGTGATTCCCCAGCAGGATTATGACTTCCTCTACAAGGCCGGTGTTGCCGGGGTCTTCGGCCCCGGGACGGTGATCCCCAAGGCGGCCACCGAGATTCTGGAAAAACTGATGCGGGAGCCGGCGTAGAGGCTTTTGCTTCGCCATAAACATGGGAACGCCTCGTCGGCGTTCCCATTTTGCTATATTGGTCGCATGCGTCTATGGATATTCCTGCTGTTGGCTTTGCCTGCCTTCTCTCTCAGCGCCCAGTCCGCCACGCCATGTGGCTTATCGGAGGTATCTCCGGTTTTTGACCGGACGCACGCCCGGTTTCACCGGTACGCGGTCCTGACCCCCTTGGGGCCAGGCGATAGTACCCACGCCAGGGCCTTGTTTGCCCATATGATGGCAGAAAAGCAGTTGGTGGCGCCAGTGCTGAAGCCATACCGGGGACCGGTTGCCCCCTGCGACACCGTAGAAGTCCGCATCGGCCCTACGCGCCATAACCCTATTCTCATGGTGGTGGATACTGCCCATCGAGCGTTCATAAACCAGGCCTTGCCTGGGCATATCCTGTATCCAGGCTGGGTCCGCCGGGAAGTCATCCTACAGGAAGGCGTACTCCATATTCGTACCACCAGCGAGGGGAGTGGCCGGTTGCCACGATTAGATGAGCGGATGGGACCGCGGTACTGGCGAAAACTGGATGTGCGGATAAAAAGGACACTGGATAATCATGGGTATTGACAAACTTTTTTTTACAAACTGGTACCATACCTACGGAAGAGATTTTGCGTGGCGGCAAAATCTCCCCTCGCCGTACCGCTTTCTCGTAACGGAAATGCTTCTCAGGCAAACAAAAGCCGAGGATGTCAATAGAATTTGGCATTCCTTTTTCGCCCTCTACCCCACCCTGACCACACTTGCCACAGCAAAAAGGGACGGGATAGAAACATTTCTCTATACGCTGGGATTTAAAAATCAAAAAGCGGAGGCGTTACAGATGGCCTCAAACTACATACTCAAACAC
>RFHL01000312.1 GCA_003696875.1 Bacteroidota bacterium
AGGCCCAGGAACTCAAACACATAGGGATCCCGCAGCAGGTCCTGCGGCTTCTCCAGGGCCTGCCCCTCCTGCGCCAGGCGCAGCACCTCCGCCTTGTCCCTGCTCAGCGCCAACCGCTGGAAGAGCCCCGTCCGCTTCTGCCGCTTCAGCTCCCGGATCGACCACCTCTCCCGCAGCGTCTGCTGCAGGTAAAAGCCCCGCTCCAGCTCGTCATCGATCTTGATGAGCTCAATGTAGTGGGACCAACTCAATTTGTGTGACAGTGTCGCACGTTTTGGGAAGCACAAGTACAACCGGCGCATATAGATCAGCCGGGACCGGCTGAACCCACCCCCATGCGTTGCCTGCAAGTCCCGGGAAAGCCGCTTGAGGAGGGCTTGCCCGTATTCCGCCCGGGTCCTGGCCTGCCCCAGACGGCGCTTTTCGAAGGTCGAATCCGCCTTCCCCACCGCAATCCGCTTCCGGACCATCTCCGAGGCATCCACATCCCAGACCCAGAACTCGACATACCAGCGGCTTCCCCCTTCCACCAGGCGGGCCGGCACATAATCAAAGCCTTCCTTTGATTCCTTCAATCCCAATTTTCTCACGATCGCTCCTATTTGAGCGGGCGAAACCAAGGCCTTTCGACCCGGTCTCCGCCTTGCCATCAACAGAAAAGCAGGCAAAACGGGGCCCAGCCCCTTACCCTTTAAATTGGGAAAAACACGTCCTAAAGTAGGGCTTTTTGCGCTTTCTGGCAATATCCAGAAACCCGGACTACCAGCCTGATTCCAGGCTATTTTTGGCGATACTCTCGCAGAAGATTCGGCACCAAACGCGAAAAAGCAGCCATACAGGCTGCTTTCCGCGTTTGGTCGAGGTGAGAGGATTCGAACCTCCGACCCCTTCGTCCCGAACGAAGTGCGCTACCGGGCTGCGCTACACCTCGAAACCGTCGGCAAATGTCGGAAGCCTGCCCGCAAAAGTCAAGCCCGGGAAGCCTGAGCGCAGGCAAATTCGCTCTTTCTTTGTACGGCTCCCGGCACTTCCTGTTGGGGAAAAAGGGAAAACCGGCGGCTTCCTGTTGGAAGCCGCCGGAACCAATGTCCTGACCGGACAAAAACTTATTGCTTGATCCACTTATCTTCGATCAGCACCTGGCTGCCGTTAAGGAGGCGGAAGAAGTACATTCCTGGAGGCAGGTCGCTGATGTCGGCATGGGTCTCGCGGCTTACCACGGGCAGGCCGCGCATCACGCGGCCGCTGAGGTCGAGCAGGAGGAGGCGCATGTCCGGACCCGGAGCTTCATCGAGCAAGAGGCTAAGGCCGTCGGTGGCGGGATTGGGATAAAGCTCGGCCGGGTAGGCGATGCGCTCCACCTGTATGGAGGGCGAATAGGAGGTCATGCCGTCGAGGTCCACATTCTTGACGCGGTAGGTGAGCCGGCCTTCCATAGCCGATCCGTCCACGAAGTGATAGCTCTGCTGGCTATGGCCTTCGCCTTCGGGATAGGTCATCCCAACGACTTCGAAGCTGCCGTTGTCGGTGGCGCGCTCGATCTCATAACGCAGCAGGTTGCTTTCGTGGGCGACCGTCCAGTCGAGTCGCACACCGGCAGGACCGTCAGTGGCTTCCAGGCCGAGCCATTCCACGGGCAGGCTCTCGTCCAGTTCCAGGAGCAGGCTGCCACCCGAGAGGCTGCTGAGGTTGTCAAACTGCACGTAGTGGAAACCGGCTTCGGCACCAAAGCCCGAAGGGGTGAGGGTCATGTAGTTGTCGAGGTGGCTCATCCCGGTCGCGGTCTGAATGTCGGCCGGATCCCACTGGTTGGCGACCTTGAACCACTGCAGACCAGCTCTTCCGCCCCCATTAGCGGCAAGGATGGCATCGGCGGCGGCCTCCATGGCCGACGAGTCGGCCGGGTCGAAGTAGAAGCGGATGTTGATGTTACCCGTCAGGGGGGCATCATCGACGGTTTGTACGTACCAGTCCCGGGCCATCACAAGGTAGCCATTGCCACCACTCAGGGCCTTCCGGAAGGCCTGATCGCCCCGGCGCAGTTCGATGAAGTCGACCTGCGTGGTGTTGGTTCCGTGCTCAATGGCGAAGAGGATTTCCTCCGGATTCATCGGGTTGAAGTAATAGGTCCAGCCCGCCTGGTTCCAGCCGTGGCAAAATTGCGTGGCCCGGATGGAGCCATAGCTTTCGTCCGACAACTCATGCAGACCCGTACTGCTGTTGTAGAGGTAGCTGGTCCCGGTGATCGGGTAGCTGAGCCCTGGGTTCAGGATACAGCCGTCGTCGCGCCAGTCGGGCTCGTCGACCGAGCCACCGTTGTTGGGGAAGACATCGTCGGGCAAGGTGCCGGTGGAAGTCTTGGAGGCGGTATAAGCTGTGCCGTCAAACCCATTGTCTTGGGGCGGAACGGGGCTCATGGCATGGACCGTGGCATCGGCATCGTCACTGTCATAGCAGTCGAGGTAGCCGTCGCCGTCGGCGTCGGTGGTGCAGGTGAGGTCGCTCACGGCGTCGCCGTCGTCATAGGCGTCCCAGGCTTCATGGCGGTCAGCCATGCCGTCGGCATCGCTGTCGGTGTCCCGGAAGTCCGGGCTGCCGTCGCTGTCGGTATCGACCGGGCTCAGGAAACCGCCGGCATAGGCATCGAGGATGCCGTCGCCATTGGCGTCGGTGGCCGCAGGGGCAGCATAGGCACTGCTGCTCTGCGCCTCCAGGTTGTCGAGCAGGCCGTCGTCGTCGGCATCCACATCATAGCTGGCCAGCAGGCCGTCGCTGTCGAAGTCGTGGTTGCCGTAGTCTTCGGGACGGCCGTCGCCGTTGCTGTCGGCCCCGGTGCTCACGAGCGGACTGCCGCTATTGTCGGCGTCGAAGGTATCGGCAAAGCCGTCTCCATCGGTATCGGTGGCCACATCGGCCATGCCGTCGCGGTCGGCGTCGGTGCCGCCTGCTTCGACGAGGTCGGCGATGCCGTCATTGTCACTGTCGAGGTCCAGCATGTTGGGGACACCATCGGCATCAGCATCACAGGCGGTGTAGCCCGTGGGGCGGCCATTCCCGGCGTCGCCGGTGGTCATGAGGAGCGGTTCGGCGCTTTCGCCGGCATCAGGCCCGAAGCTGCCATCGTCGTCCGGATCAAACGCATCGGCCAGGCCGTCGCGGTCCTGATCATCGGGCTGGTCGGGGACCCCGTCGCCAGCAAAGTCTACTGCACCCGCCTCGATGGCATCGGGGATGCCGTCGTTGTCGCTGTCGAGATCCAGGAAACCCGGGATGCCGTCGCCATCGGTATCGGGGAGGGACAGCGGCGTACCAGAGGTGACGCCACCACCGGCATTGTCATAGGTATCCCACCAGCCATCGGCATCGGCGTCGGTGAGGGAGGTGGCATCGGTAGCCGAGCTAAAGCCATCGACCATACCGTTGCCGTCGGCATCCTGACCACCGGCTTCCACCAGATCGGTCAGGCCGTCATTGTCACTATCGAGGTCAAAGAGGTCCGGCACGCCGTCGCCGTCGGTGTCAAAGCTGTCATGAACGCCGTCGCTGTTGGCATCCACCCAGGCGATGAAGCCGGGGGTCGTATCGTCATTGTCCATGTAGTTGGGGATGTCATCCCCGTCCTCGTCACCAGAGGCGTCAAAACCGGTGCCGCCGTCTTCGCTGGCGTCGGGAATGCCGTCGTTGTCGTCGTCGAGGTCAAAGACATCGGTGATGCCGTCCTTGTCATTGTCGGTGGTCGAGGCGCAGTTGCCGTCCACATAGACCGAGGAGATGTTGTCGAGGTAGGAACATTCGCCCACGCCCGTCACCGGGAAGTCATCCTGCAGGCTCAAGGGCAGCGCTGCATCGACAAAGCCCGTATCGTTGATGACGACAAAGATGTCGGCGGGCAGATCACCAGGGGTGAACGCTGCGGCGACGGTAAACTCCTCCGTAGCACCAGGCTCTACGGTATTGGGAATAGAGGACTCATCGAGCAGGCTCGCGCCCGCGAGGCGAGGATTGCCCAGGTAGAAGGCCACGGGAGCCCCGGCCGGTAGGCGGCCGTCGCCGGAGTTGCTCACCCGCAGGTTGATCAGCAGGGTGTCCTGCGCGCACTTGGCATCGCTGATGCCCAGGACCTGCAGCTGCGCATCGGGCGCAGCAAAGGCCGGTAGCCCGCCTTCGAGCCGGATGGTGGACTGCACCAGGAAGCCATTGATGCCATCGACCACGTCATGGTTCTGTTGGTACTGCGGGATGGTCAGGTCGTCGTTGATGTTGGTATTGTGGAAATTGTGTTGGTTCCACACTTCCCGCGCGGCGACCCAGGGGGTGTTAGCCGAGCGATAGGCCCGGACGTAGTCGGTGCCGCTGAAGCCGGGCCCGTTGCCATCCTGAGAGGTGATGACAATCTCGGCCATACCGTCGGCATTGACATCTACTACCAAGGGGTAATCGTAGCGGGTCCCGGATCGGGATATCACCTCAGAAAGCTTGGCTCCGGTGGCGCCATTGTAGACGAGGAGGTTTTCCTCGTCGGAATAGACCACCTCATTTTGCCCGTCTCCCTCAAAGTCAAAGACGGTGGAGCCGGTGCGCATGGAGCCATCATCGGTGACGTCTGACCACTTGGCGGTCAGGGCGCCGGTCACGGGTTCCAGAACCACGTAGATGTTTTTGCCAGCTACCCCGATTTCCAGTTCCCCGTCATTGTCGAAGTCAGCCACATTACAGCGGCCACCGGCAGAGGTGCCGGGGACGTCATAGGCGGTATACAGCTCGGTAGCCGTCACCAGGTCCCACACATAGACCCGGCCGGCCGCCATCACGACGGCGTCCAGATTGCCATTTTGGTCAAAGTCGCACACACTCGTGACCCCATCGGCCTGGGTAGCGAGGGTACTCACGGCCGTGAGGCCGGTGGTTTGGGTCAGGTCTACGGCGTAGACCACATTCCCGGCGACCAGTTCCAGCCCGTCGCAGTCGCCGCCACAGGGGGAACCCGTGGCCGGCACCACATCGCTGCTGGAAAATACGTCGATGGCGACGGGATAGGATTCATTATCGCTATAACCACCAGTGCTATAGCTGGTGTTTCCAGAAACATCAATCCGGGTCGCTCCCGTTTCGGCATCCACGATGAGGTTACCTACATAAACTTCCGGCGTCCCATCCTGATCAAAGTCAGCAATGTTGGTGGAATTATAATCATCATAAACGGTAAGTGTGCTGGTCCAGGTGAGGGTACCATCGTGCTCATAACGAGTGATATGCCTGGCTTTGGTGACCACAAAGATCTCAGCCGTGCCATCGTCATCCACATCCCCGAAAGCCAGATTGGCAAAAACAGACGTCCCCTCCGCAACACTGATGCTCCGCTCATGATCGCCGGTTTCGCCATCAAAAATCCGGATATAGCCGGGGATGCCGTCCTGCAGGACCATCACCTCCGGCATCCCGTCCCCGTCAATGTCCCCCACCATCGGCGTCTGCCGCTGGTCGATGGGATAGTTGGTGTTGTCGGTCTGCCAGATCAGCTCCAGGGCAAAGGCCTCAGCCCCCGCATCTGGGATAAACTGACAGGAAGGTGAGGGCACGCCGTAATAAAAATCGGCGCAGGCTTCGGTGCCTCCGCAATCGGGATCGTAACAGTCAATGAGACCGTCACCGTCATTGTCGATGCCATCGTTGCAGCTGGTTTCCTGCGCCATCGCCGGAAAACCCATCAGCCCCAATACGGCAAGGGTGAGAAAAGAATAGAAGGTGCGTAACATAACCGGTCAGGTTGAAGACTTTGTTTAAAAATCGATTAATTCGAGTTTTGGCAAATTCCTTTTTCCGACCCAATTTTCCCAGGCGATAAGCTCCCCTTTCTGACTGGCAAAAAACAAGCGTCCCGAACCGTTGGCCGGTCCGGGACGCTTTTTAGACCACTTATATAACTGTTGGCTTACTTTTGACCTATGTTTTTCAGGGCTTGCTCATACACGCGTCGCATGCCCTCCTCCAGAGAAATCCTGGGTTTCCAACCCAGCGTATCGGTAACATAGGTCATATCGGCGTGCCGGGCGTGTACTCCGACGGGCTTGTGCAGCAGGGGCTTGATCTGCGGCTTGTAGCCCGCAAAGTCCGTAAAAAGGTCGATGATCTCCAGGAAGCTGGTGATGGTACCCGAGCCGATGTTGATGGCGGTGCCATCGTGGATCTTGTCCAGGGCCAGCAGCATGAGGTCCACGCAGTCGTCGATGTGCACAAAATCGCGGCCTTGCTTGCCGGTGCCCCAGACTTCGAAGGGGTCTTCGCGCTTGGCGGCCCGCGCCGCAATGGCCGGGATGGGGTAGCTCAGGTCCTGGTCTTCGCCATAGCCCGACATGGGTCGCACGCAGGCGACCGAGAGGTCGTAGTACTGCGCCGCAATCTGGGCGAGGTACTCGCCCGTGAGCTTGGACCAGCCATAGGTCATATCCGGCTGGCCGAGTTTGCCGTTTTCCCAGTCGATGTCGGCCTCTTTGAGGGCCACCCAGCCGTCCTCGGCCTGCAGGTTGATGGGATAGGCAGCACTGGAGCTGGGATACAGGACGCGGTCGGGCTTGTGGCGTACGGCCCAGTAAAAAAACTCGGCGTCGATGGAGAGGTCGAGGGCGACCATCATGGGATCGCCGTCGATCTTGGCCCGGCCGCCCACGATGGCGGCATAGTGAAAGACGTCGTTGAACCGGGTCAGGCCAAAGGTCTGCTCCAGCCACTCGGGCTCCTCCAGCATATGCCGCAGGAAGACCCGGAAGTCCCCGCGCCAGAAAACCAAGCGCTCATCGGCGCCCCAGTACTCGATGTTGCCGGCGCTGCGGCTGGCTTGGCTGGCCCCGAGGGCCGCCTCGACGC
>RFHL01000313.1 GCA_003696875.1 Bacteroidota bacterium
CGCTGCCGCGATGAAAGCGGGCAAGATCGAGTTTACGGCAGCAGAGTGGAAGCAAATCGAGTCCCTTTGTGCGGAGCATATCGTGTGGCGACAGCACGAGCGTGCCTATCCTAAAGCCGCGGATGTCAGGAAGACTCTCAGCAGGATTGACGGCTTAGCTGAGAAACTGCTCAAGACCATCGAAACAGCATTATCTGGCAAGACCAACTCAGCTGAAAAGGCGGCCAGCATTTTGATCGATTCGGGCTTGAGCTCGTCCGGCCTTGATCTTCCCCGCTTCACGCTGCCAGACGGCGAGAAATTCCAGGTGCAAGCAGGGCCGATGGGCCAACTCACCTGTTTTACCTTTTTGCTCCGGCTTCTCAGGCAGGCCTGTGAGCAGGGGCTGGAACGGGCTGACAGTGACGGTGGCAAACCCGGTCCGGACTCATCCTCTGCAAATACGGTCTTCATCATAGGGCTGGCCCGCCTGTTCAGGCGCAAGGGCGGCAGACCGACCGCCTATTGGGATGACGCCTCCGGCATGACCCGGAGCCTTTTTGTCGACTTCGTCTGGGAGATATACGCGGCTTTGCCAAAGCCCTACCGGCCCCCGTCGCAAGATGCGCTCGGCAGCCGTATCGAACGGGTCAACCGGCATCTGCGAAAAGAAAAAGGCAAAACCCTGTGTGAGTATGTGGAAGCGGTGGACGCCTCGCACATTTGAACCGCCGGCCAAGAAACAGGGACCTATTCCCGCAGAAACTTTTCGAATATGACCCTTTTTCATAAGGGCAAGGGCACCGGTAGGCTGCCTCCAGATTGCCGACGACGATCCAGAGCAACATGGAGGCTTACATGGACGGACCGAACTACCTCTCAACCAGACAGGCCGCGGAGCGCTACGGCCTGTCGGAATCCTGGCTGACCAAACTGCGGGTCTACGGAACCGGTCCTGAACATCTGAAGGTCGGCCGCCGGGTCCTTTACGAACGCAGCGTATTCGAAAACTGGCTGGGCTCCCACCGGCGCCGCTCCACAAGCGAATCGAAGAGCGGCCCAGCGGCGAGGGTGGGTCACGCGTCCCGACCGGGGAATTCCTTGCGCGCCGCGACGCGCCCTGCCCTTGCGACCCAGGAAAAGCCAAAGGAGATTGATCATGCCGAACCATAACCGGAAAGGCCGCTCCAAAAAGGGGCCACAGTTCATGATGATCCTCTATGTGATGGCGCATAGTCGCGCGTGGCGGTCCCTAAGCGGGCCTGCGATCAAGGTCTATGTGGAACTGCGCAGCCGCTTCGACGGTCGCAACAATGGTGAA
>RFHL01000314.1 GCA_003696875.1 Bacteroidota bacterium
CCATTCCCTTGAGGGGATTATGGGAGAGCAGGAAGATGAACGCGGCGTAGATCACCAGAGGAACCCAGCGCGTCCAGTTTTCCAGGCCGAAGGGGTTCGGATGCTTACGGAACACCAGGCTGAGAGCGCATCCGAGTAGCAGCAATGCCAAGGGCCAGATGAAAGGAGCCCAATGCCAACCGAAAAACAGGATGAGTCCGGCGGCGGCAGCGCACTGCAGCCCATAGAGCAAAGCGATCCATGCCCACACGTCCTGAAAGAAAAAGGCGAGCAATCCTTTCCACATACATCATCTCCAACCCGATCTGAACCACCCATGCAAAATAACATGCAGCCTGTTCAAATACAGCAAAAATCGATCGACCCCACACGCGTCATCAACAGGGTGCGCAGCTTGCGGCGCACCACGCTGCTGGCTATGATGTGTCTGTTCGGGATCGTTGCCATGACCCCAAGGTGGAGCCCGGCGTTGACTCAGGAGGAACTCAACACCATACGCACCTATGAACAGGTAGCACCCAGCGTCGTCAATATCACCACGACATCGTACGCGCTGGATTTCTTTTTCCGACCCGTGCCATCGCAAGGTGCGGGGTCCGGAATCATCGTGAAAGATGATGGAACCATCGTGACCAATTACCATGTGATCGCCGAGGCGCGGCGCCTGGAGGTTGCTCTGCATGACGGTTCGTTGTGGGAAGCCGAGGTCATCGGCAGCTCGCCCGAAAACGACCTGGCCGTGATCCGTATCGATGCGGCGGGGCACCCCCTGAAAGCGATCTCGCTGGGCGATTCGGATGAGCTGCAGGTGGGGCAAAAAGTCTTGGCGATCGGCAATCCCTTCGGGCTGGGGGGGACGCTGACGGTGGGGACGATCAGCCAGCTGGGGCGTGACATCCGTGACGGGGGCCGCGTGCTGCGCGCCCTGATCCAGGTGGACGCTTCCATCAATCCCGGCAATTCCGGCGGTGCCCTGGTCAATTCCGAGGGAGAACTCATCGGCATCAACACTGCCATCATC
>RFHL01000315.1 GCA_003696875.1 Bacteroidota bacterium
CAGGTAGGGCCTGATGGCCCAGCTGAAAGGCGATCCCCGTGGCGAGCAGCAGGCTCGCCCAGCTCCCCAGGGCAAAGCCGATCAGCCAGCGCCGCCGCCGGGCGGCGCGGAGCTGGGCAAGCTGGGTAGACAGGCCGGCCCAAACGGAAACAGGGGGAGGCATGCGGTGGCCCTCCAACTGCTGGCGCAAGGAATCGGCAAAGGGGTCAGATGGCATCTTTGATAGGCTTGGGACCCTGGTAGGCCCGTCGTACTTTTTCCTGAAGGAGGCCCCGCGCCCGGTAATACTGGGAACGGGAAGTGCTTTCGCTGATGGAGAGTCGCTCGCCGATCTCGGCGTGCGAGTACCCCTCTATCGCATATAGGTTAAAGACCATGCGGTAGCCATCGGGCAACTGCTGGATGAGCTTGAGCAAATATTCGGTTTCGATCTGGGCCAGAACATCGTTGTCGGCCGGGGCGGGTACCGATTCGGGAATCTCGATCTGGTGGCGGTGGTGCTTTTCCCGCCGGATATGGTCGATACAGGTATTCACGACGATGCGGCGGATCCAGGCCCCGAGGTTGCCCTGCTCCTGGTAGCGGGGCAGGTTGATAAATACCTTGAGAAATCCATCCTGTAGCATGTCTTCGGCCTCTTCCGGGTTTCGGGCATAGCGGTAGCATACCGGCAACATCTCAGGCGCGAACCGGTCGTACAGTTCACGCTGGGCCCGGGGATTTTGCCGGACACACTGACGTATGAGTTCCTGGTACGACCTCGGCATGAATGTGACGGTGGCTGGCTTAGCAGATCAACGCGGAAGCAAGGGGGTATGCTGCGCAGGCGTGAAAAAAAGCGGGAAAAACGACGCGACTTGCGGGTAGCAGAGGGGGACAGCCTGATTGCCTATGACTCAACATAGCAAAAAAAATGACCACCCGCCAGGGTGGTCATGTGATTTGGGCTGTATGCGCCCGTACTCGGGTCCTTAGGGGAGTACGGAGATGGTCCGATCCATGTCGGGGGCAGGGGCCGATACCTCATAGGTGGCGGCTTGCATGGCCTCGCGCGACTCGGTGGCCATCCACCAGGCCCCGGCAAGGGCCAGGGCTACCAGCAGGGCGCCGGCCAGGTTTTTCAGGGTTTGCTTTGGAGTGACAGGCATGGTTCCTCTCTGTATTGATGGGTTACGGAAAAAATAGGTCAAGCCTTGGGGGCAAGCAGGTGGGGTGAAACAAAGGTAGGCAGCCCCCCTTTATTTTCCTTTTTCCTTTGAACAAGCGTGTCGCCTGAGTGAGCAAGCGTGCCTAAGGCCTTGCCAGTCAGCCAGTCTCTCTACTGCAGAAAGGTGTAGGTGAGCCCTACGGTGAGGATGTGCTGAAACTGGGTGCGGGGACCGCTGCGTTCTTCGTTGAAGTTGGGGGTGGCGGGATCGTCCTGCACCACGACAAACTTGATGTCGTCGTCGTAGATGAGGTTGGTGGAGAAGTTGATGGCGAGCCAGCTGTTGACCTTGGCGGTAGTGAGGGTCTCCCAGTTGACGTCGACGTTGCCAAAGTTCTCCAGGTAGTTGGCAAAGAAGTTGGCGGTGGTCTGGAAGTTGATGTTTTTGGCTACCTCCTTGCGGTACTTGAGGGTCAGGTTGGAGCCAAGCTCGTACCGCACGGCGCCGGTGGTGATCTCCTGGGGGATGTAGATGGGCCGGTACTCGTCGATGGTGACGATGGTCATCTTGGAGTTGACCGGGGTGTAGTACACGCTGATGTTCTCGGCGGGCTGATAGTCGACCCCGACCCCGAAGTTGAGGTAGGCGGGGGCAAAGAAGTCCGAGATGGTGTCTTCGGGGATGGTGGTGGGCTGGTTTTTGTTGAATTTAAAACCGGGGGCAAACTGGGTGCGGAAGTTGAGCTGGGAACTGATCAGCAGCTGCTTGCTGAAGTTGTAGCCATATTTGGAATTGAGCTCGATGCGATCTTCGTTTTTGATGAAGGGGTTTTCGCTGGAGCCCTGGCGGGCGAGGCCGTAGGCAAAGGCGAGGTCATTTTGCCAGGACTGCTTGCTGTCCTTGTAGTTGCCAAACATGTTGATCCGGCCGATGACGGACTGGGCGGGGATACCCCCGGCCTGCCAGAAGTCGCTGTAGCCGGCATTGGTGAAGCCGAGGGAGGCCACGCCGCCCCGCTTCCAGCGGATGGAATCTCCTTCGGCCTGGGCCTGGAGGCCGGTGGCAAAGCCAAGGAACAACACGAACAGAAGGGTAAGTTTAGGGTTCATAAGGGATGGTTTCTGTATGGTAAGGTAATGTCCGGACTGTGGACGCCGGGAGTGGTCCGGCGTCACCTTGAGGGGTAAAACCTGGGCAAAGCTACGGCTTTTTGCGAATGAAAGTGCGTGGGCGGGCGGGGCGTGAGTGGCCTGGAGGGCTTGGTCCAAGCGAAGCGCCGGACGGAGCGAAGCGAACCCCGGAAGGGCACGGCCCCCGGGGCGCCGGTGGCGCCGCCGGGGGACACGCCCACCCCTTGGGAAAAGGATTTCCACGAATCGGGGCAGGTTTGTATCAGAATGGTAAAATGGCCAAATTGAGGCGTACGATTGGGGGAATGGCAGCAGGTTTTGCCTCCTGAGATCATAACAAGCTTGAAGCATGACCATGGATTCCGGGGTGGATCCCCATCTGATAGAAGACGTCCGGGCGGGCCTGCGGGCCCGCCCGCGGCGCTTGTCTTCCAAGTATTTCTATGATGAGCGCGGCAGCGAGATCTTCCGGCAGATCATGCGCATGCCGACCTACTACCTCACCGATTGTGAATTTGAGATTTTCGAGACCCATCGGGTGGCGCTGCACGAGGCGGTGACGGCCCCGGGCAGCGACTTTCGGCTGATCGAGTTTGGGGTGGGCGATGGGTCGAAGACCAAGGTGCTGCTGGAGCATTTTCTGAGTCAGGGCACCGGTTTTACCTTCACCCCGATCGACATCTCGGGCGATGCGCTGCGGCAGTTGGCCCAGACCCTGGCGGACCGCTTTCCGGATCTGGCGGTCGAGGCCGTGGAGGACGACTACTTCCGGG
>RFHL01000316.1 GCA_003696875.1 Bacteroidota bacterium
CTTTTTCATCCATCCCCGCGTCCAGGATATTGAGGAAGTAGCCGCAGGCATCAAAAAACTCGTGCCCGATGCCCGCATCGGTATCGGCCACGGGCAGATGACCGGCCCGGCCCTGGAAAAGGTCATGGTCAACTTCATCGAGGGTGCCTACGACATCCTCGTGGCCACCACCATCGTCGAGTCGGGCCTCGACATCCCCAACGCCAACACCATCATCATCAACGAAGCCAACAAGTTTGGCTTGTCGGAGCTGCACCAGATGCGGGGGCGGGTGGGCCGCTCCAACCGCAAGGCCTTCTGCTACCTGCTGGCCCCGCCAGAGATCGTCCTCACCCAGGACGCCCGCAAGCGGCTCAAGGCGATGGAAGAGTTTTCCGACCTGGGTTCAGGCTTTCACATCGCCCTGCGCGATCTAGACATCCGTGGGGCCGGCGACCTGCTGGGCGCCGAGCAAAGCGGCTTCGTCGCCGACATCGGCTACGATATGTACCATCGCATCCTGGACGAGGCGGTGCGGGAGCTCAAGGAAGAGCACTTTGCCGACCTCTTTGCCGAGGAGATTGCCGAACGCAAAAAGATCATCGTCGAAGACGTCAAGATCGACCTCGATCTGGACATCCGCCTGCCCGAAGCCTATGTACCGAGTATCCCCGAGCGGCTCAAGTTTTACCGTCGCATCGCAGGGGCCGAGAAGGAGGAGGAGCTGCGCGAGATCCAGCGGGAGATGATCGACCGCTTTGGGCCGATGCCCGGCTCGGTGCTGGCCCTCTTCGACGCGACCCGGGTGCGGGAGACCGCCCGCCGGGTGGGCGTGGAGCGGGTGGTCCTCAAGGACGACATCCTGCGCTTCTATTTTGTGGCGGATAAGGAGTCTCCGTTCTTCCAATCGCCCGCCTTTGGGCGGGTGATCCAGTACGTGCAGCTGTATCCGGCACGGGTCAAGATCAAGGAATCGGACAAATATCTCTCGCTGATCTTCCGGGAGGTACGCAGCATGAAGCAGGTCCTGAGCCTGCTGGTGGAGCTGAAGGCTTTTGTGCTGGAAGAAGAAGCCCCCGCCGGCGACGAAGTCGCCGAGGGACCACCGCCCTCACTCTGAGGGCTGTTCCCGCCGGATCTGTTCGATCAGCTGCTCATAATGCCAGGGCTGCGGCGGCTCCTCCAGCAGGAGCAGGTCCAGCGCGTGCAGGCTCCAGATGTAGAGATAAAGCAGGAAAAGGTGCCAACCCGCCAGCTCAAAGGGCAGGAGGTCCAGCTTTTCCAAGACCGCCAGCATCATCAGCACATTGATGCCCAGCCACTTGCCCCAGTGCAAGCCATGAAACCAGGGGCGATAGCGAAAGCGCAGGTTGTACAGGATCAGGGCCAGCACGGCCCCGATAAGGTGAAAAAAGCCGGCATAGTACAGGATCACCGCCCGGTAGCTACCCCAGCTATGAAAGGCCCCCGTTTGTCCCAAGCTGAGCAAGCCCTGTCCCAGGAAAAAAACCAGCAGGGCCACCGAGAGCGGCAGCGGTAGCGCAGATAGGACGGCCGGATCCACAGATAATACAAAACGATCCCTGGCAGCAAGAGTAGCTCCAGCACCGGCAAAAAGGAAAACAGATGCAGGCCCACCCGCCGCTGGAGCAGTTCGGCTACATACAGTAGCAGGGGCAGCAGGATGGGGGCCAGGGTTTTCCAATACTTCATGCCGGCAGCAAAAGGGTGAAAGTAGCCAACCCCTGGCAAGGGTGCAATGTTGCGGATTGGGGACGGAATGCTGGCACGGGACGACGTCCCCCACCAGCCCCAAAAAAGAGACAGCGAGTGCCCCCAGGTCAGGCGCAGCACTCGCTTCTCCCCCTCCCATTTTGTACCTTTACCGCTATGCGCATCCTCCTCTTTACCGGCAAGGGTGGCGTAGGCAAAACCACCACCGCCGCCGCTACGGCCTTGCAGGCCGCCCGCCAGGGCTACCGCACCCTCGTCCTCTCCACCGACCCGGCCCACAGCCTCGCCGATGCCCTGGATACCGAGCTCTCACCCGAGCCGGTCGAGGTCGCCCCTAACCTCTGGGGACAGGAGTTTGACGTGTATTACTCCATGAAGAAGTACTGGGGCAACATGCGCGAACTGATGCGGACCATCTTTCGCTGGCAGGGGATGGACAACATCGTAGCCGAGGAACTATCTGTTCTGCCGGGCATGGAGGAAGCCTCCGCCTTTCTCTGGATCGAGAAGTTCTATTCCGAAAATGAGTATGACCTCATGGTCATCGACAGCGCCCCCACGGGCGAGACCCTGACGCTGCTCAGCCTGCCGCAGGTCACCCAATCCTGGCTCACCAAGGCCTTTCCTGGTCAAAAATTTGCCGTCAAGACCATGGGGGCCTTCTTGCGGCGTACCATGGATATCCCTCTGGACAAGGGCTACGAGGAGTTAGAAGCCCTCTTTGGCAAGCTGGAGCTGATCCAAAGCATCTTTGTCAACCCTGACGTGACTTCAATTCGGCTCGTGGCCAATCCCGAGCGCATGGTGATCCAGGAGGCCAAGCGGGCCTACACCTACCTTCAGCTCTACGGTTACAATGTCGATGCCGTAGTAGTCAACCGCATCCTGCCGCCGCACAGCGGCGGGAAGCTCTTCAAGCAGTATCTCGAATCCCAGGCTACGCACCTCGCCGACATCGAGGAGAGCTTTGCCCCGCTGCCCATCTTCAAGGTGCCGCATCAGGGCTCAGAGGTTTTTGGCCTGCCTCTGCTGGAGCAGATCGGGCAGCAGATCTACGGCGACGCTGGCGACCCGACGAAGATCTACCATCGGGAAAGTCCCTTTGAGGTGCGGGAGACCGACAAGCAATACGAAATTCGTCTCAAGCTGCCCTTCATTGATTCTGAGGACTTTGAGTTGAAAAAATTCGGCGACGAACTCGTGATCGACATCGGCAACCGCCGCAAAAACATCTTCTTGCCCCGCTTCGCTAACTTCTTGCAGTTGGACCACCATGCGTTCGAGCGACCCTGGCTATCGGTTTGGTTGAATAAGGGGTAATGAAGACAGAGGTCAGAAGTCGGGAACCAGCGGGCAGGTGCTTTGCTCGGGCAGAAGAGAGCCAGGCCCCATCACTTGTCTCGGCTGGCCTACCCCAGATTGGGCATCTGGGGAGTTTGATTCCGATGTCGTTCGGGTTTTGCCGAAGGCGCTTGAACCGGCCCGGCCAATTGTTCCCAGAGGGCATGGAGGAGAATTTTGAGATCCAGCAGGAGGCTCCAGCGGGCCAGATAGTGGCCCACCAGCTGGCGCTCATCACCTGGCTGGCCGGGATACCACTGTCCGGAGGACAGGCTTAGTCCCGTGAGTCCGGGTCGGCACGGATAGCCCGGCCCCTCCGGGGCTGGCAAGGGGCCGACCACCGACAGGCGGCCCCGCAGCACCTGCCCTAGGGCAGGCAGGAGATACAGGCGACTGTGTCGCCAGGGCGATGCCTGACGGTCCATCGGGGCTTGCTCCGCCCCAAAGGTCCATACATGAAAGCGTACGCCTCCACGGCCCACATACGGATATCGCGCCCAAACCGGGCGCCTTCCCCTAAGCCATAACACCAGCGTCGCCGCCGGCAGCCACCAAGGGTAAATCAACAAAATGCCAAAGAGCGCTACGCCTACATCAAAGACCCGCTTCAGGGCCCGGTGAAGGGGCTGGTTCAGGGGATTTTCCTCCATCTCCAATACTGGAATGGTATCGACAAAATCAACCGACACCCGGCGCTGCTCCCAGATCGGCGAGTCGGCGACCAGCCGAAAGGCCATCCCATGGGCCCGGGCAAAGGGGGCCAACTCCCCCAGTTCCTCGGCCAGGGGCAAGGCCACATAGAGCGCCTCGACCGGCTTGCGCAGACAGAGGGTCTGCACCTGCTCCACCAACTCGGCCTGCCCGGCCGGGCTCATGCCCGTCTGTCCCAGCCAGTGCACCGTGGCTCGCCCAGCCCGGGCGAGCGCAGCAATCCGGTCCAGACTTCGCCCCTGGCCCAGAAGGATCAGATGCCGATGGCCCACCCGGAGGCTTTGCCAGTAATGATGGAAAAGGATCAGGACCGAACGAAAAGCCACCACCCCAAACAGGAAGAGGGCATAGCTGTACAGGAGAAACAAGCGGGAAATGTCCTGGGTCTTGGTCCCCAGGAGGTAGATGGAGATCACCAGCAGGTGAAGCAGAAACGCCAGGGCCAGAGCCCGCACCAGCGCCTTGAGCTGGGAGATCGCCGCCGAATCATAGGACCGGCTGAACAGCGAGGCCCCGACCCACGTCAGCTGAAAAACCACCGAAAAGGACAAGTAATAGGCCTCAAAGGCCGGCAAGCCCGGATATCGCAGATAATATGCGCCCTGGCAGGCGAGCAGGATGAGCAGATACTCTACCAGTCCGACAAATACCTTGACGAAAAGCCTGTTGGCAGTGGTGCGCATGGGCGAGAAAGAAAACCGAATGTCTATCTTTGGTTGGTGCTGACATGGGAAAATGTCCGGAAAAATCCGGAACAGGCCTAGTCCCCGGCGCCTCACCCGCCGGAATGCCGCCCCCAGTGGTCGAGGCTTTTTCCCCAAAGGTTCAAGTTTTCCAAAAAAAATTAGTAGGTCCCGCTTGGGGGTATTATTTTCAAATCATCTTATATTTGCCTGCACATGGAACCCGTATCCTACACCTTTACCGAGTCGGAAATTGCCGAAATCCAGCGGCACCTGAGTAAGTATCCGGATAAGCGCTCTGCTGTGATGCCGGCGCTGTGGATCGCCCAGGAAAAGTTTGGCTGGCTTTCGGAAGAAGCCATCAAGCTTGTCGCCGACACCATCGACATCCCATACGCCCACGTCTACGGGGTCGCGAGCTTCTACACCATGTACTTCAAGGAGAAGGTGCCTGAGCATCTGATCGAAGTATGTACCTGCTTCACCTGCGGGGAAATGGGGGGCAAGGAGATGCTCGACTATGTCAAGGAAAAAATCGGCGCGGACGCCCGCGGCTTTGGCAAGGATGGCAAAATCTGGGCCCGCGCCGCCGAGTGCCTCGGCGCCTGCGATACCGCCCCGGTCTGCCAGATCACCAACCGTCGCTACGTGCACCAGCTCACCAAAGCAAAGGTCGATGAGCTCATCGCCAAGCTGGAGAAAGGGGAAGAGATTCCTTATGAGCGGATTCCCCTCACGGACCAAAGCATCATAGACGACTGATCGCATGAAGTACATTCACAAAGAGCCAGCCTATCTCCTGTTGGAAGATGGGCTTTTTTTTGAAGGACAGGCCATCGGTAAGCGGGGCACCACCACCGGGGAGCTGTGCTTCAATACCAGCATGACCGGCTACCAGGAGATCTTTACCGATCCCTCCTACTACGGCCAAATCCTGATTGAGACCCACACCCATGTGGGCAACTACGGGGTGCATCAGCAAGAATCGCAGAGTAGCTCGGCCAAGATTGCCGGCCTGATCGTGCGCAACTACGCCCGGGTCTACTCCCGCCGCGATGCGGTGCAGAGCCTGGATTCCTTTCTCAAGCACAACAATGTCATCGGCATCGGGGACATCGATACCCGCCGGCTGGTGACGCACATCCGCAGCAAAGGGGCGATGAATGCCATTATCTCCTCGGAGCTCACCACCAAGAAGGAGTTGCGCGCCCGCCTCAAGGAGTGCCCGCCCATGGAAGGGCTGGAACTGTCTTCCAAAGTGAGCACCGTGCAGCCCTACTTTCACGGGGATCCCAACGCCCCCTTCCGGGTGGCAGTGCTGGATGTGGGCGTAAAAACCAATATCCTCGACCAGCTGGCCCGCCGCGGCTGCTACCTGAAGGTCTTCCCCGCCCAGACCCCCTATGCCGAGCTGGAGAGCTTTGAGCCACACGGCTACTTTATCTCCAATGGCCCCGGCGACCCGGCGGCCATGCCCTACGCCATCGACACGGTGCGGCGCATCCTGGCCGATGACCGCCCCCTCTTCGGCATATGCCTGGGGCATCAGCTCCTCGCCCTCGCCAATGGCGTGCCGACCTACAAGATGCACCATGGGCATCGGGGCGCCAATCACCCAGTCAAAAACCTGCTGACGGGCCGCTGCGAGATCACTTCTCAAAATCACGGCTTCTGTGTGGCGATTGAAGCGCTGGACAAATCGCCCAATGTGGTGATCACCCACCTTAACCTCAATGACAACAGTATTGAGGGAATCCGCATCCGAAACCGGCGGGCCTTCTCGGTGCAGTTTCACCCCGAGGCCTCGCCCGGGCCGCACGACAGCCACTACCTGTTCGACGAATTTATCCAGATGATCAAGGCCGAGCCTGAGCTCGCCTGAGTTGTGCGTCGATAAGAAAAAGGAGGCTGCCCTGGCTGGGGTAGCCTCCTTCGTTTTCAGGGGATCGGCCAGGACCCTATTCCCGGACCAGCAACTCCTGCAGTCGCTGGTTTACGATGCGGTCGCGGTTCTCTTGCCGGAAGGTCAAGCGGGCTTCCACCTCAATGAGGGTCTGCTTGAGCTGCTGAATATCGGCCGAACGATCTTCGTAAGCCCGGTCCGCCTCCAGCGCCTCCAGGCGCTGCTGCAGGTCGCTGGCTTCGGCTTCCAGAACGTAGAGATTCAGGTCAAAAAGTTCATAGAGCTGCGCGCGCAGCTGCTCCTGAAGCCGCCGCGAGTCGGCGGCAGTGGCGAGGGCATCCAGCGTCTGGTTGATCTCCGCCTCGGTCAGACTCATTTTTTCGGTCACTTGCTCCGCCGTGAGCCCCGCCACCCGGTTTCGAACCGTTTCGGATTCCCCGGAGGTTGTTGTTTGGCCTCGTGCCCAGCTACTGCCAAGGAGCAACAGAAGAATAAACAGGTGTTTCATAAGATGGAAAACCAATCGCTTATCAGACTCAAAGGTGATGGGCAGCGGAACATATAGCAAGGAAAGCAGTCTGAAGCGGCGATATGCCTGCTTCGCCCCTCAAAACCGCCGGGTTAGCCGGGCGCCGCCTTTATTCCACACAGTGAATACTTTGGCGGCCGATCCACTTGACCCAATGTGCTAGCATATTTCCAGAAGGTTAAGAAACCGAAAGGAAAGGCCGAATTCCTCCCCCCAAAAGCAGGAAACAGAACAAACTCAATATACTGATTACCAGGATAATAAGTGGGTTTTTCTATTTCCCGCAACGTCTTACCCAGACCCAAAACTTAACACTGGGATAACAAGAAAACCGGTCGCTTAACAAATTGGTAACACAGAAAAGCCCTTGCTTTTACATGCTGTTCCGTCCTTTGCGGCGGCAAAAAACCATTGCTTTTGCCCCTTTGCTGTTTAAGCCTCATATACAGACATTACATGAGACGTTTCTTCTTACAAACATGCCTCCTCGCTTTCATCCTTACCGGTATGGGCTCCAGCCTGCTGGCCCAAAACGGAACCCTGCGGGGTAAGGTGTTGAGTGGTAGCACCGGTGAGCCCCTGATGGGTGCCACCCTCCGGGTATTGCAGGGAAACCAGATGCGGGGCGGTGCCTATACCGACCTCGAAGGTGCCTTCAATGCCTCGGTAGCTCCCGGCACGTATACCCTCATTGTTTCCTACATCTCCTTTACCGACGATACCCTCACTGATGTAACGGTGGAAGCCGGACAAGTAGTCTACAATGAGATCACCCTGATCGAAGAGCAGGCCACCCGCGAAGACCTGGCGGTGGAGATCATCGCCAAGCGGGGCCAAGCCTCCGAGGTGGCCCTTTTTAACATCAAGCGCACCTCGGTCAATACCCTCGATGGGGTGAGCCTGGATCAGATCCGCCGCACGGGCGACGCGACGGCCGCCGCCGCGATGGCCCGGGTGGTAGGGGTCACGGTCGAGGGCGGGAAATATGTCTACGTCCGCGGTCTGGGCGACCGCTACTCCAAGACCCTGCTCAACGGGGCCGAGCTGCCTGGCCTGGACCCGAACCGGAATACGGTACAGATGGATCTCTTCCCATCCAACCTGATCGACAACATTCTGGTTTTCAAAAACTTCACCCCCAACCTGCCGGGTTCGTTCACCGGGGGTCTGGTCGATGTGCGTACCAAGGACTTCCCCGACCGCTTCACCCTGCGGCTCGCTACCTCCCTGGGCTTCAACACCCAAGCCTCGCTCAACGACAACTTCCTGGCCGACACCCGCTATGAAGGCGATGGCCTCGGGCTGGGCAACGATATCCGGGACATGCCCGACTACATCGCCGATCAGCTCAATGGTACCCTGCCCCGCCTGCGGGCCTTTACCACCGTCAACGAGGTGCGCAGCAAAGGACCCGTACTCGACACGGCCTCTCGTTTGTTTCAGACGCCTTTCTTGCCCGTGCGGCGGCGCTCCGGCCTCAACCAGAATTATGAGGTCTCGATCGGGAATCA
>RFHL01000317.1 GCA_003696875.1 Bacteroidota bacterium
CGAGACCGTCGAGGCATTCAGGCCGAGTGCCTTGGCGATATCGTGAATGGTGGTTTTTTTTCTGACCATAGGTACCGGCAATCCCGAGCAAGGGCTGAGCGGGGCTCATCTTTCAAAGATACAGATCTCGCGCAAACTGAAACAGCGCCTCAGGCCGTCATCCCCAACTGCTGGCCCAGGGCCAGCACCTCATCCAGGGAGCCGATTCCGCCCGAGCAGGTCGGGTCCAGGAGGGAGGCGGCGGCCGTACAGACTCCCAGCTGCAGGCAGGCTTGTATATCCCAGCCTTCGTGCAGGCCCCAGAGAACCCCCGTAGCCAGGGCATCACCCGCTCCTGCTGCGCCCCTGATCTGATCTGCTGGCACCGAAAGCGCCGCTTGCCGGTAGGCTTCGCCCCGGGCCGAGATCCCAAATACACCACGGGTAAAGTGGATGAATACCCACCGGCGCACCCCCATATTCAGCAGGGTCTGCCCCGCCTGGGCCAGGGCACCGGCTTCCGGATGGAGCCCCTTCAGCGATACCCCGGTGATCTGGCTGGCTTCGTACTCATTGAGAAAGAGGTAGTCCACCTCCGGCAGGACCGGCGGTACGACGCTGCGGAAGCGGTCGCTGGCCTCGCTCACGATGTCCACGGAGGTGAGACAGCCGGCGGCCCGGGCCCGGGCCAGCAGGTCGGCGGCCCGGGGGCGTCCCTGCCAGGGAGCGTCCAGGGCATCAAGTAGCATCAGGTACCCCAGATGAAAAAAGCGGTAGGGCAGCTGGCCAAAGTCCAGCCTCTCGCCTTTGAAGAGCGCATTGGCACCGCGCTGGTGAAAAAAGGTTCGCCTGCCCGTATCAGAGACCGTCATGACGTCGGTGTAGGAGGTAGGGGCTTTTTTTGTTTGCCTAAGGTGACGGATGTCTATTCCCAGCCGGGCACAGTCTTGCCGGATAAAGTCCCCGTCAGCATCGGCGCCCACCAGACCGGCGGCCGCCAGGGGAAAGGAAGCGCCCATCAGGGCCAGGTCTTTGAGAATGTTGTAGGGAGAACCCCCGTTGCTGCGGTAGGCTTCCCCTATATTGGCCAGGCCATCCTGATGCGGATAGGCGTCGACCATTTTGACATGGTCTACGATGAAGTTCCCCGCGGCCAGTATCCCCGTTCGCGTCATAGTGGTTTGTTATCGCTTACCAAGGCCGCCACGGGAGCTTCATCCTCAATGAGTTCGGAAAATCGGCCGACGTTCGGGTCGGCAAAGATGTTGTCATGGGCGTCATCGTTGGCGGTAGAGACTTCCCCGATGATGCAGGCTTCAGAAGTGGGCCAAAAGGCATGGAAAATGCCTGGTGTCAGGGTGATGCGCTCCCCGGCCTGGAGGATCTGCACCGCTCCGGAGGTGCAGGCGCGCTTTTCTCCATTGATCTGAATGGCAAAAGAGGCGTTGCCAGCTTTTTCGGGCTGCCCCTGCCATAACGTGATGGCCAGGCTACCTGCCCGCACGATGATGTCTTCTTTCTTGCGAAAATGGGTATGGGCAGGGGTTTCCTGGCCACGGACCGCATACATCACCTTTTCGCAGTATTCTTCTTCTTCCGCCAGATTGACCAGCACCAGGCCCCAGCGGGAGAAATCTCCCAGTCCAAAATCGGTCACATCCCAGCGGGGGTTTGGTGGGAGGGCCCAGTGGTGGGCAGCAAAGTGGGCTTTGGCCGCTTCGATGGCGGCATTCACTTCAGAACGTTTCATGATGGCAGGGAGATAACGGCTTGTTGGTGGTGAGAGGTAAGGGCCGCGGCGAAGAGGCGGTGACTGTCGACGGCTTCTTCGGGCCGCACACAGCCAAAGCGCTCCCCGAGCGCGCCGGCGCGCTCGGCAAAGTAAGCGGCCAGCATCTGCTGGAAGCAGTCCGGAAAGCCCGGCTCAAAAATCCCACCGGTGATGGTGGGGAAGGGCCCCTGAAAGCCCAGGTCCTCTTGCTGCCAGCGTTGGGCCTTGCCTTCTATGGAGAAGGTCCAGAGGGTCTTGGGGGTTTTGGTCGAATAGCGTACCCCGCCCTCCATGCCGAGGACCTCGATGTACCAGGTGTTGGTTTCGGAAGGGGCGATCCGCTTGGTCTCGATGGTCATGGGTACCACATGGGGCTGCCCGGCCAGGGTCGTATGCAGCAGGGCATTGTCCCAGGTATCGCAGGGAGCCATGCCCCCGCGCCCGTCCGGGCGCTCGGGGATGACGTTTTGC
>RFHL01000318.1 GCA_003696875.1 Bacteroidota bacterium
GCGCAGAATGGCCGCCAGATCTCCCTCCTCGAAGGCCTTCTGCAGCTTGTACACGCCCAAGGGCAAATACCAGGGCACAATCCCGTAGGCCATGAGGCTGTCTTCCGAATACTTGGCTACCGCCTCATCCCAGCGGCGCGGGAGCTCAGGGAAGGGCAACTCCCCGTAATGGTCCGCATCCAGATAGTGCCGGGCGGCCTCGCCATCTACGGCGTAGCGTCGCTTATCCGGGTCTACGGCATGCTCGGTGAGATACTCGATGTAGTGCTTGTAGAAAAACAGCATCTCGGGTGGCAGCGTAAATACCGCCAGCCGGTTGATCCGCTGATGGGCCCAAAACCCCCAACTGTGGCCAGCCTGCGGCAGCAGGCATAGCACGGTCCCCAGAAATAGGCTTAGCAATGGAGTGCGCATGTACAGGCGGGTTGAACAAGGTCAGGAAGGAGGAGCCCCAAACCTGCGGGCATACCTCCACAGCTTAGGGCCTGGCCTCTGATATTGTTTTTTCTATTTCTGGCAATTTCCGTATTTTTGCGCAATATGGCCCAAAAGCAGCCCATTTTCTTTTGGCAGGTTGACTGGCCCACACCTCAAAGCACAAACAAATCCAGGCAACGCATGATCCGGGATAGCATACTGACCAAGGAACTGGAAGAAGTACTGGAGGACATTGGTACCGACCTCCCGGTAAACCTTGTGGTTTGGAATGACGAAGTGAATACCTTTGACTGGGTGATCCAGTCGTTGGTTGAGGTCTGCGGCCATACGGTCGAGCAAGCCGAGCAGTGTGCCTGGATTATCCACTTCAAAGGCAAATATGCCGTCAAGCGCGGGCCCAAGCCCAAGCTGACTCCCATGCGGGAAGCCCTGGTGGACCGGGGCATCGGTGCGACCGTCGAAGAAGACGACTAATGCCCATCTACGCCCTCACGGAGGCCCTGATGTTTCCTGATCCCGAACGTGCCCACCCCGACGGCATCCTGGCCGTAGGGGGTGACCTGCGGCCCGAGCGCCTGTTGCTTGCCTACGAACATGGCATTTTCCCCTGGTTCTCCGCCGGGGATCCTATCCTCTGGTGGTCTCCCGACCCCCGCTTTGTGCTCTATCCCGACGAGCTCAAGGTGCAGCGCAGCATGCGCCCCATTCTCAATCAACAAAAGTTTCAGATCACCTACGACCAGGCCTTTGCCGAGGTCATCAAAAACTGCCGGCATACGCCCCGGCCCGGGCAGCGGGGCACCTGGATCACCCCCGAGATGCAGGCTGCCTACCTCAATCTGCATCAGGAGGGCTATGCCCACTCGGTCGAGGTCTGGCAGGAAGGAGCGCTAGTGGGTGGCCTGTATGGCGTATCCCTGGGGCGCTGCTATTTTGGTGAGTCCATGTTTGCCCAGGTGAGCAATGCCTCCAAAGCAGGCTTTATCACCCTGGTCCGCGACCTGATGGCCCGGGACTTTGCCCTGATCGATTGCCAGGTCTACACCTCCCACCTGGAAAGTCTGGGGGCCCGGGAGATCCCTCGCCGGCAGTTTCTCGACGAATTGCACACCCACCTGCAAGCCCCCGACCTGCGGGGCAATTGGGGGCAGCTGCTCCAGAAAAAAGTAGAATAGGGCTGGTTCGACTCATAAGCCCCCCGCCTCAGGGGTGCAGATGCTGTCGCAATCCGGGCAATAAACAGCCTCCTCAGATTGAGGTGGGGCCTTTTGGTAGAGGTCGGCGTAGGTCTGCAAGGCCCGGAGCGAAGCCTGCACCCGCGCCTGCAAGGGCAGCGTCAGGCCCAACTGCAGTCCCAACACGCCCATCAGCAACGCCCAGCGCCGCGACCGGCCGCGGCGCTCAGGTCCCGCCAGCAGCCTCCGGATCCGGAGACTAAGGTCCCGGGCGCCCAGGTGCGCCACCAGCAGCATGCTCTGGCCTTCCAGCAGCCGCAGCAAGAGGCGGGCATAGGTCGGGCGGTCGGGCAGAGCGGTCAGCCCGGCCTCATCGGCCAGGTATTCGCTCAGGCGCCGCAACTCGCGGCGCAGAAGGTAAAAAACCGGATTAAGGAGCCACCAACATTGCAGCAGGAGCAAAAGGGCAAACTCAACCGTATTGCCCTGCCGCAGATGCGAGCACTCATGCCGCATCACGGCCAGGCGCTCGGCAAGGGGGAGCTGATCCATCTCCGGCGACCAGACGATGTAGGAGCGCCCCAGCCAAAATGCCCCGGCCCCCAAGGGCCGGTCTGGGTACAGCAGGATGTAGCTCCGGCCATCGACGGTCACCCGCCGCTGGGCCGAGGCCCGCACCAGGCGGTGAACATAGCCCAGCTGAATCAGCAGCAACACCAGCACGCCCGCCATGGCGGCCAGGATGCCTCCCTTGAGCAGGGGTTTGTGACGCAGCATCAGATTGACGACCGCATGGGCGCGGTAGTGCAGACGGTGGGCGTAGTTGGGCTGCTCGCAGCGACAATGTTGCTGCAAGGCCTCTGTATCGAGCTGCAAGCCAAAATTATACGCGGCCAGGGGCCGCGGGGAAGCCAGGTGCTCATCGGGCCCGACCGCAAGGGGTAGCACGAGGCTACCCAGGATGACTGCGTGCAGCAACCCCCGGCGCTGCCGCAGGCTGAGCCAGCGGCGAACCAGCACGTACGCCAGTCCGCCGATCCAGGATAGGAAGGCCGAGGTCAGAAGGTAGCTAATCATTCGCCCTGGGCTTCGCTTTCGTCAATCAGGGACTTCAAACGGGCCAGCTCCTCCGGGGACACCCGCTGGCTGTCTAGCAGGCTCGATACCATACCCGTCAGAGAGCCGGAAAAAACATTTTCCATCACATTGTGTATCAGGCGTTTCTGGTACTTACGCTTGCTGATGAGCGGAAAATAGCGGTGGCTGCGCCCCTCAGCTTCGTGCCCCACAAAGCCTTTTTCTTCCAGTATACGGACAATGGTCGAGATGGTATTGTACTTGGGTACCTGGTCCGGCTCGGGCCAGGAAGCAATCAACTCCTTGACCAGAGCCTGCTTCTGGCTCCAGAGGAGGTTCATGACCTTCAGTTCGAGCGGAGTGAGGAGTTTTGATTCCATAGTTGAGCTGGCCGGTGAAGCAATGAGACGAATCCATTGGTGTAAGCCGGCAAAAGGGGCGGTTTCTACAGGATTCGTGCCAACGCGCGTCTGTCTACCTACAACAAAACTAATCCTTTAGTTCTACTTTTGCAAGGAATCTTTCCGGACCAGCGTCCGAAAGGTGTAGGCATGCTCATGGCGGTCATCGGCCTGATGCGCCTCCACCTCCGCGATCTCCCAAGCCTCCGGTTCCGGCAGGGAAAAGAAGGTGTCGCCATCGACCTCGGCGTGGACGAGGGTCTCATAGATGCGGGTCACGTAGCCTTTTTCGATGCTTTCCCGGTATAAGCCCGCCCCACCGGTGATGCAGATCTCGGCCTCGTCCTGGCAACGGGCCAGGCCTTCCTCCAGGGAGTGCACCACCTCCACGCCGGGAAAGGTAAAGTCCGGATTGCGGGTCACGACAATGTTGCGCCGCTTGGGCAGGGGCTTGCCCAGAGACTCGAAGGAGCGCCGCCCCATGATGATAGGCTTACCCAGGGTAAGGGCCTTAAAGTGGTGCAGGTCGGCAGGCAAGGACCAGGGCAGGTCGTTGTCTTTGCCAATGACGCCATTTTCGGAGACAGCGTAGATGGCAGTGATGAGGGGAGGCATAAGGGAGAAGTCAGAGGAGAGAGGTCAGAAGTCGGAAATTAGAAAAGCAGACAGCTACCTATGTACGCAGGACACTCGAGACTTAACAGCCAGGTGGTTTCGAGCGTTTGGGAACGTTGACACGCACCTGTCCGCCAACCAACCCGAAGGTGCTGCAGGGGCACCTTTTTACCTGGGCAAAGGTAAAAAAAATCCTGCCGTGCCCCGTGTCCAACCCTTTCCCTCAATTGTGTATCTTTGCCCCATCTTATGCACGTCTGTATGAATGCTCAGTATGTGACCCTGCTGGGGCTGATCCTGGCTATGCTGCTCGGTCCTGGCTGCCAGGAGTCCGAGCCGGAAGTCCTGGATGAGGCCACTATGCAAGCGGTCCTCACCGACCTGCACCTGGCCGATGCCTGGGTAGAGCAAAATGGAGGCAACCTCCTGGCGCGCGGGGTCAAGCGAGAGGGGGTATTTGACGAGGTCCTCGCCCGATATGATCTGGATCGGAAAACCTTTTACCGGAGTTATTTGTACTACCTCGACCACGCGGTGCAGCTCGATTCCATCTATGCCCGGCTGGTCAAGGACCTGGAGGCCATGGAAATGAGTACCCAACGCGAGCGTATGCAGCGAAGAAATGAAGTCAGCGGCGGCGCCAATCCATGAAGTGTTTTCATCCTCATACCTATCAGAAGCTGGGCTTTGACGTGATCCTGCAGCAGCTGCAGGAGCGGGTGAGCAGTGATGAGGCCCGCACGACTGTAGCCGCGCTCGCCCCCCTGCAGGACCCGACGGCCATCGAAGAGGCCCACACCCGGGTGGCCGAATTTCAGGCTCTGATCGAGATGGACGCCCCGCCCCCACGGGGGGCGCTGCGCAGCGTGGGGCCGCTTCTCACCAAGGCCGAGGTAGGCGGCAACTGGCTGGCCATAGACGAACTCTACCGCCTGCTCGGCTGGCTCAGCGGGGTGCAGGAGCTACGCAAATTCTTTCATCACCACCAGGAAACCGCCCC
>RFHL01000319.1 GCA_003696875.1 Bacteroidota bacterium
CTCCAGGGGTGGGCCGCTGCCACATCCTCAAACCAGCTGTGCTTTACGTGCTCAATCACCTGCATGTGGTCAAAGGCATGGTAGTTTTGCCCATCAAAAAAGCCGCTGGAGCTGATGAGGGCGTCGTTACGACCTTCAATAGTGGGGTGATTGTAGCGGTCCTTGTGCAGGTAGGTGCCGTTGGCGAGAAATTTGCCAACGCCCTGCCCGAAGGTGTCCAGCCCAAACTCGAGGCTTGCCCGGATAAAGAGCCCCAGGTCGCTATGGTACTGGGATTCGTTTTCTTCGACCCAGGCCATGAGGTCATCCCAGCTTTTGATCTGGAGATAGCGCTCAATCGAGCACCCCAGCCAGACCGATTCCAGCCAGTCGTTGCGAAACTGGTTCATGATCGAATGGGCCCGGGTGATGTCCTTGAGGGTCGGGGCGCACATCACCCCGCCGGGGACCATGTAGCTGGAGTGCGGCCATTGTCCCCCGAAGATGGCGTAGACCTCCACCGGACGGCCACTCGCCGTGAGTCCCTGCTGAAAAGAGCTGCCTACGTAGGCAGCAAAGCGCTTCGTGACCTCTTCGTAGAGGGGCTTGTTGGCAAATTTCTTATGAGCCATGTCGGTGGCAAAGATGGCGTAGAACCATCGGGGGATGCTCTGGATCGTCTCGGTTGCCTGTCCGAGTGCCCGCAGCAGCAGGGCATTGGGGGAGAGCTGTGTCTTCCAGGCCGTGTCCAGGGCCGAGGAGGCGCAGTAGAGGTGGGATCCGCCACATATGCCGCAGATACGCGGCGTGACGATGAGGCCCGACTGGGGGTCCTTGCCCGCCATGATGCGCTCAAAGCCGCGAAACATCGCGGCCTGGGTGTGGGCGCGGGTTACCACACCCTTTTCCATAAAGACCTTGACGTCGAGGTCACCCTCGACCCGGCCTACGGGGGATATATTCAGTTCTTTGATGGCCATGGAGAATGGGAGTTAGTAGAGTAGGAGGGAGGTTATTTGGAAGAATCTCGCAGGATTTTGGGAGAAGGCGAAAGTTTGCCGACGCCAGCCTTGAAGTAGTAGGTCAGGCGGCTCTCGCCGGTGGGCACGTCCTTGGGCCAGATGCCGAAAAATTTCGGGGTTTTGAAGATCGTCCCTTTCTCCAGGTCGTGATGTGGAAAGCCCGGCTCGGTACAGCCCAGGCAGGGGTGGTTGGCCCGGGTCTTGGAGGAGTGCCGGTTCCAGAGGATGCGGTTGCAGGTTGCTCGGGTCATGGGACCCCGGCAGCCGACTTCGTAAAACAGGCAACCTGCCCGCTTGCCAAAGCCACCATCCACTTTCTCAATAAAGGCCCGGTTGTGGGTACATCCGGTC
>RFHL01000320.1 GCA_003696875.1 Bacteroidota bacterium
CAACATTGAGGATCCGGCTTTTTACTTTGATCCGGAAGAGGATAAGGCGGCCCAGGCCCGGGATTACCTGCTGATGACGGCGGGTTGGCGCCGCTTTACCTGGCGGGAGGTTGCCTCCGGGATTCAGCCGCCCCGGCGGCGCAGCCCCCAAAAAACCGTGATGCAGGGCAGCTTGCGAGATCTCCAAGGTCTTCCCATTGCGGGGGCAGAGGTCCGGATTGCAGACCAAGTCACCCATACAGATGCAGGCGGGAACTGGCAGTTGCCCAAGGTCTGGATGGACCAGCACAAGCAACTGCGGATGAGCTTGCCTGACTCCTCGGTCCTGATTACGCGGCACCTCACTGATTATGAGTCGGATCTGCACGTACGCCTGGCAGAGGTGCGAGGACGAGTGTTGGATACAGCGGGCCGGGCTATGCCCGGGGCGATGGTGGCCATGCTGGGCACTTCCCAGCGGGGAATGGCCGACGCCAAGGGAGCGTTTATCCTACCTCTGGCCCTGACAGAGGCGGGGCCGCCCCGGATGGTCGCTACCTATCCGGGATATATCCCTGATACGCTGGAGATGGCCTTTTCCTCGGGGAAAAGCGTGGTGGAATTTAGCCTGGAGGAAGAGGACAGGCCTATTGTTGCCCGGCCGCCAGCGCGACGGCAGGTGGGAGGTCGAATCGTGCAGGCCGGGGCTGGGCCTGTCCTTGAAGCCCAACCAGAAAATGTGCCGGTGGCCGAGCTGCCTCAGGACATGCCGCCCAGGTCTGAACTGCTGGCTACTGAAGCCTCATCCGCAGTAATAGAACAGGCCGAGGAGGAGTTTGCCGAAGGTGGTGCGCTGGTGGTGGAGAAAAGCTTGGCTCATGAGGCGCTTATGGAAGCGCCAAACATTGGTTTCGGGAACGAAATTGCCCCGGGAAACAACTTGTTGGAGGCCGACATCATGGTGGATGACATCATGGAAGCAAAGTTGCTGGATGTCGTCGTCATGGACGCTGAAGCGGCGCGACAGGCCCCCGACATGGATGCTTTTTTCTTCGGCGATGAGGAGCCCGAGCCGATCAATCTGGCCCAGATTCGGCAGGGGATCGGATATCCCCGGCTGGCCCGCGAGGCGGGCATTGAGGGGACGGTGGTGGTGCGGATGTTGGTGGATGAAAAAGGCCATTACAAAAAACACCAAATGATTGTGCCGGGGCATCCCCTGCTGGCGGATGCCGTCACCCCTATGCTGCCAGGCCTGGCTTTTACGCCGGGTATCCAGGGAGGCCGGCCCCGTTCCTGCTGGGTGAATATCCCCTTCCGCTTCCGGCTGGATGACCCGGAAATGAGTAATCGGCCTGTGATGGACATCACCCCGCCCGGTGGCTGGCAGCAGCCGGTGGCGCGCTACTACCGGGCCCGGGACTACCCGGTCCAGCGTTACGGTGCTGGAGCGCGCGAGACCCTACGCCGGGAGGATTTTCGGCAGACCCTGCATTGGGATGGCCTGATCGAGACGGACGAACGGGGCGAAGCCGAGGTGCGCTTCTTTACCTCCGATGCGCTGACGGCCTTTCATATTACCGTCGAAGGGATCGGAATGGATGGTCTTGCCGGTCGGGCGACTCATACCTTCTTTTCTCAGCTGCCGCTGGAGATGGACGTGCGTATGCCTGCGCTGCTCACGGCTTACGACAGCCTGGAGGTACCAGTAACGCTGGTCAATCACGCGCCGTCTACGTTGCGGGGCCAGTTGACGGTCGATTGGCCGGCCAATCTGATCCCCCTGGCGCCCCTGCCGGGGCGCCTGACGCTCAAGGCTGGTGAGGCCACCACGCTTTACCTGCCTTGCCGGGTAGATACCATCGCAGGCATGGATAGCCTGCGGGTCCGCTTCCAAAGCCAGGGCTTTGGAGACGCGATGACCGTACCGGTACAAAGCCGCTTGCGCGGCTTCCCGGCCCAGCTGGCTTTCTCTGGAGATAGCCGGCAGGCAAGCTATCTGGCCACGATCCCAGATCTGGTCCCGGGCTCTCTGCGGGCCCGGCTGGTCGCTCACCCCAGCGTGGCAGGCGAGGTAATGGAGGGCTTGGAGGGCATGCTGCGCGAGCCGCATGGCTGTTTTGAGCAGACTTCTTCCACCACTTACCCTAACGTACTGGTACTGAACTACCTGAAAGAAACAGGGCAGGCGAAGCCTGCCTTGCAGGCCCGGGCGGAAGCCCTGATCGCGACGGGCTACGCCCGCCTGATGACCTTTGAAACCTCCGAAGGGGGCTTTGAATGGTTTGGGCAGGCCCCCGGCCACGAAGCGCTGACAGCCTATGGGCTGATGGAGTTTGCCGATATGGCGCGGGTGTACGATGGGGTGGCCCCGGATCTGATCAGCCGGACGGCAGACTGGTTGCTGGCCCGGCGAGACGGTGCGGGGGGCTTCAAGCGGAACCCCCGGGCCCTGCACCAGTTTGGGCTGGCCGACGAGGTAACCACGAGTGTATACATCACCTATGCGCTAAGCGAAGCAGGCATTCTTGGAATTGAACGGGAGGTGGAGTATGCGGTGAAACAGGCCCAGCGGCGGGGAACACCCTATTTGCTGGCATTGGCAGCAAACACCCTGATCAATCAGGGACGGTCATCGGAGGCCAATCCGCTGCTGGCAGATCTGAAGGCCCTGCCCCTGACCGAGCCACCGGCTCGGGATGAGGCGACCTGGTATACGGCTCCGGGCTCGGGCGGTCAGGCCCGGCAGATAGAGGTGAATGCGCTGGCTATGATGGCCCTGATGCGGGCCGAGCAGCCGGACTGGTCTCGGGTTGCAGAACTGGAGGATTGGCTGCGGCGCCAGCGCTCTGGCGTGGGGACCTTTGGGTCCACGCATAGCACGGTCCTGGCTCTACGGGCCTTGGTCGCCTATGCAAAAAGGGCTCGGTGGACACCCGCAGCGGGCTCTGTCACCGTCCTGATTGATGGCGAGGCGGCCGGGAAGGCCCACTTTGGGGCCGCGGAGCAAGAGGCTGTCGTCATCGAGGGGCTGGAGGCTGCGCTGGGAGTGGGCAGCCATAAGCTGGAGGTGATCTTCTCGGACCGGGCTGCGGTCCTGCCCTATACGCTGGCGCTGGACTGGGTGACGGATCTCCCGCCAACTTCACCCGGCTGTGCGGTACGCCTTTCGCCTCGCCTGGCCCGGCAGGCGCTGCGGATGGGCGAGACGGTGCGTCTGGATCTGGATCTGGAGAATACCCAGAAGGTGGGGCAGGGGATGACGATGGCTATCGTAGGCCTACCGGCGGGGCTAAGTGCCCAGCCCTGGCAGCTGGAGGCGCTGCTGGATGAGGAGCAGGTGGCTTTCTATGAGCTGGTAGGACAAGAGCTGTACCTGTACTTCCGGCAGATGGCGCCGGGAGAGCGCCGGCAGCTGGGACTGGACCTGAAGGCCGAGGTGCCGGGCACCTTTGTGGGGCAGGCGTCACGGGGCTACCTCTACTATACCGACGAGCATAAAGACTGGCAGATGTTGCCACCCGTGACGATCCGCCGATGATATCCCGCAAGGGAGGCAAGCAGGCGAGTGCCTGCGCTATGAGGCCCCCGGCACCGATTCTGGTGCCGGGGGTGCTGGTATCATCGGTGCGGTGGCTCGTGGGGCGTGAGGGGGACGCAGGGGAAGTCCCGACCGGAGGGAAGGGACCGTCAGCCCGGAGTCACCCGACGGCGGCGGGGCCCGGCTGGGGCCCGTCGCCGGCACGCCCTCATTCAGATTCGAGAGGCGAGCGTGGGCGTCGGGCGCGCAGCATCTCGCGCTTGCCGGGGGGGCCAGGGAGCTTTTCGACTCCGAAGCCGGCCTGGATCAAGCCGCGGCGCACGCTGCTCTTGGCAGAGTAGGTGATGAAAATGCCGCCCGGATCGAGCCAGGTGAAGAGGCGGGCCATGACGGCCTCGCTCCAAAGCTCGGGTTGGGCGTTAGGGGCAAAGGCGTCGTAGTAGATGAGATCAAAGGTGCCCTCCGGCTGATAGGCTTCTAAGGTGGTGGCGTGTTTCAGAAGAGTGAAGCCGGGCCGGAGGGGCGTGAGGGCATCCCAGGGGGCCTGATGCAGCTGCGCGAAGGCCTCGGTGGCCTGGGGATCGGTGAGGACCTGAGGGTAATTGAGGGCGCTGATCTGTTCCGGAGCAAGGGGATAGGCCTCGATGGCAGTGTAGGCAATGGGGGTGTCGCCGGCGTGGAGCCAGGTGAGGAGGGCGTTGAGACCGGTGCCAAAGCC
>RFHL01000321.1 GCA_003696875.1 Bacteroidota bacterium
GCCTGAGGCCGGTCAGGTAGATCTGGTCCAAACGCTAAAGCGTCAGGTACAGAACATGCAAGTCCTCGTAGATGAGCTCCTGATGCTGGCCCAGAGCGGTGAAAAAGAGCCTGAATGCACGCGGGTGCCGATGGACCATCTGGCCCAGGAGGTCCTGCAGGACCTGAATGATCAGATTCGGGGCCGGCAGGCGCAGGTCCGGCAGACACCCCTGCCTGAGGCTTGGGGGCGGTCGCCCTGGCTCGCTACGGTCTGGGGGAATCTGATCACCAATGCACTGAAATATGCGGGGCCTTGTCCCCAGATCGATATTGGCGGCAAAGCCGTCACCGGCCACAAGGTCCGCTTCTGGGTCATGGATCGGGGCCCCGGTCTACCGCCTGGCAGCCATCGAAAAATTTTCCTTCCCAAAGTACGGCTGCCCGACACCAACCACATGGATGGGCATGGCCTGGGGCTGTCCATCGTCCGGCGGATTATACAGAAACTGGGGGGCAAGATTTGGGCCGAAAACCGCCCGGGCGGAGGGGCCAGCTTTGTCTTTGAGCTTCCCGAAAGCCATCAGCCTCTCCTGCCATCCCAGGTTCCCGTACAGGATCAGGAGGCGCTGGCTACGCTGCCTCCCTGTAATGCCTCTAGTCTCTGCACCAGTGGCGGGTGCGAATAATGCACAAAAACCTGCCAGGGATGAGGCGTGAGGTTGCTCAGGGTCTCTCCATGCAGGCGAATGAGGGCGCTGCTTAGCGGCGCCGCCGCGTAGGTTTCCGCCGCGTACTGGTCAGCCTCATACTCATTCTTCCGGCTAAACACGTTCATCCCGATCCCCAGCAAGGTAGATACCGGGCTGTACAACAAGCCAAAGGCAATCAGGTTGAGTGGCAGGGACGTTCCTGTTCCCCCCAGCGCCTCGGTCAGCAACGGGCTCTCCACAAAGCGCGAGAGGAGGAAAAGAAGCACGCCCATATGCAGGACGCTGATGACCAAACTCTGGATAATGTGCCGCTTTTTGTAATGCCCGATCTCGTGGGCGAGCACGGCCACGAGTTCTTCGGGGCTGTGCTGTTCGATGAGGGTGTCGTATAGGACCACCTTTTTGCGGCGCCCCAGCCCAGAGAAGAAGGCATTGGCCTTGGTGGATCGGCGCGAGCCATCCATGACGTAGACATGGGTCAGGGGAAAGGCCACCTTGGCGGCATAGGCCTCGATCTGCTGGCGCAGGGGCCCATCCTCCAAGGGTTCCAGCTTATTGAAAAGCGGCAACAGGACCGTAGTGTAAAAAATATTGACCAGCAGCAGAAACAGGCTGATAAAGAGCCAAAACCACAGCCAGAAATTTTGGCCCAGCCAGCCGATCAGGCTGATGAGCACCGAGAGAACGATCCCCCCCACCACCAGGCTGACGGCCCAGCCTTTCAGTTTGTCTATCCAGAAGGTCCGGGGCGTGGTTTTGTTAAAACCGAAGGCTCCCTCAATCTGAAAAGTCCGGTACCACTGAAAAGGCAAGCCCAGCAAATCACCGGCAAACATCAGGACGCCAAAAAACGACAGGGCATGCACCAGTGGCCGGTCGGTCACCGTCCAGAGCTGGGTATCCAGCCAGCCGAGCCCACCCATAGCGATCAACAGGAAGATCAGCGGAAAGCTCAGCAAGGTCTGGAAAGTCCCCAGGCGGTAGTTAGCCCGGTGGTAATCTACCGAGCGCGCATACTTGTCCGGATCGAGTTGCCCCACAAAGGCGGCCGGCAACTCCGGCCGGTGATGGCGCAGGTTGAGCCAGGAAAGAAGCTGCTCAAAGAGCGTGTCGATGAGCAGGATACCGAGGATAAGCCACAAAAGCCATGCTGCCGTCATAGGTGAATTAACTGGCCTGAGCCCGCAGGGCTTCCGGCTGTCGAATGATAATTTTTTTCCGGTCAAAGTCGATCACCCGCCCCTCCCGCAACCCGTTGAGGACGGTGGTCACCGTTTGCCGGGAGGTACCGGTATAGTTGGCGATCTCCTGGTGAGTCAGATAGTTGCGCAGGGAAATGGCCCCGTCGAGCAGGGTCTTGCCATTTTTCTCGGCCTGCTCCAGTACGTACTCGATCACGCGGGTACGCGCGTCCTTGAAGAGCAGGGATTCCATCCGCTTCTGGGTATAGATCACCCGGCGCCCCACCAGCGTGTTGAGAAAGCGGCCAAAGCTGTTGACGTCGCGCATGAGGGAAACCACCATTTCACGGGTCTGTATGCAGACCTCGGTGTCCTCAATGGCCTGGGCAAAGTCTTGTCGCTTTTCCTCCCCAAAGACCGCCAATTCTCCGAAAATCTCTCCTGGATGCAGAATCGCCTTGATCATCTCCTCTCCACTCGGCGCATAGCCGGCAATTTTCACCGCCCCCTGATGAATGAAGAAGACCTTATCGGCGGTATCGTCACTGAAATAAATAAATTCCCCCTTCTTGAAATGCCGTTTGGGCATCTTTTCGTAGCGATCAGCCGCCTTGGTTACGGGGCAAAACCACTCGAAGAGGTCTACTTCTTCTAAATACCAGATACTGCCTGAATCGCTCATGTGCTGGGCTTGAGAGGAAACACGAAGAAAAAAGGTCTGCCCCATGTACGGAAGCCTCTGGCCTTCGGTTGGCTCAGTGGGAAGCAGGATCGTACGTTTTCACGCCGGCCTCTATGCGGCGGGGCAGGTGATTTTCCTCGGGAGGAATCGGACAGGCCCAGCCATCGGAGTAGGCGCAGTAGGGGTTGTAGCACAGATTGAAGTCCACCGTGACGCTGTCCGAATCAGTCGTACGCAGGTCCAGATAGCGCCCGCCCCCATAGGTCTCCACCCCATTGGTGTGGTCCTTGAAAGGAAGGAAAAGGTAATCGCGATACTGCGGCATCGCCGCCAGCCGCAGGCTCCGATAGACGGTGAGGGTGCAGGTGTCCCCCTCCAGCACAAACGTCAGGCGCCCATAGCTTACATACTCCTTGGGCCGGTCGGGGTCTGAGGTGGGCATGACAAAGGGCTTTGCCTCCGGCGTCTTCTGCAGATGAGCCTGCACCCGGTAGGCCATATCCGGCTCAAAGTAGGCCAGGCCCTTAAAGTCTTTGGCTTCCTCGCGCAGAGGCGAGGTCTCCGGGTTGCGAAACTCCCGGTGAATGGCCTTCCGGTGCTTGCGCACCGCTTTGAGAAAGGCTTTCTCCGAGATTTCCTGCCCGCCAACCGGCCCCCATGCACTCAGCAGGAGGCAGAGCATCATGCAGGCAGACCAATGGGGTGTCCTTTTCATCGGTTCCGCATTTTCGGGTGAATGAAAAATCCATCTTTTTCCTATACCGGCCAATCCAGCAGCTCGTCGATGGACTGCACCGAGATCGGGTGATAATGGCTCCGAGCCTCTCGATAGATGTCGAGGGCCAGGTCACGCTGTCCGGTTTCGATCAGCGCCCGGTAGAGCGGGGTGAGAAACTTGCGCCGCCCCACGCGGGTTAGAAAGCGGCGAATCGCCGGGTAGGCCTCGGTATATTGCTCCCGGATGGCCCGGGCATACCAGCGCGCCTGCACCTCGCTATTGGTGCTCCGGGTAAAGGCAAAGGCTGCATCCAGAGCCGCCATTTTCTCTGTCCCTATAGAATCGGGCAGCGAACGGATGAAATGAATCCATTCGTGTGAACTCCATTCCTCGGTCTTCAGGTCGGTGGGCGAGACCCCCACGATCCAGGCCGCTACGGCATCCTCCACCAGATCAAAACGGGTCGACTGCGCGACCGGAGCCTGATCGGGAATCCCGGGTCCGTAGACCCAGGCATCAATCTGTACCGTCTCGGCGGCTTCAGGATGCTTCTGCAGCAACTCCTGATCCAGGATCTGGAGGAATCCGGTTGTCGTCATGGTCTTGAAAGCGTAGCGATCAAAGTAGCTCCGCAAAAAGGCGTCGAAGGCCTCCCGTCCAACCGTCTCCTCAATCCGGCGCAGGAAATAGTAGCCTTTGTCATAGGCGATGGAGGTCATGCCATCGTCAGGATTGCGTCCCTCCAGTTGGAGGGCGAGGTGTGTATCGGCATGGTCCGGCCCGATATCGGCGACTTCCTCCAGAAGATCCTGATAGCTGAGATGCGCCAGCATCTCGGAGTAGCCGCGTCCTTTGAGCCCCTCCATAATGCGGTATTCAAAGTAAACGGTAAAGCCTTCGTTGAGCCAGAAATCATTCCAGGTGGCATTGGTCACGAGGTTGCCCGACCAGGAGTGGGCCAGCTCATGCGCGATGAGGGAGACCAGGGAGCGGTCACCGGCCAGGATGGTGGGCGTGGCAAAGGTCAGGCGGGGGTTCTCCATCCCGCCAAAGGGAAAACTCGGTGGCAGAATGATGACATCGTACCGCTCCCAGCGGTAGGGCCCGTAGAGGGCCTCGGCGATGTCGATCATTTCCTCTACCTCGGCCAGCTCATACTTGGCGGCCTCCAGGACCGAAGGCTCGGCATAGACCCCGCTGCGGGGTCCCAGAGGGGCAAACTCAATGTCGCCCACGGCCAGGGCCAGCAGATAGGCGGGCACGGGCTGGGACATCTTGAAGGTGTACACGCCATCCTCGCGACGCGCGACGGGATTTTCGGCGCTCATCAGGGCCATGAGGCCCTTGGGGACGCGCACCTTGGCGTCATAGGTGAAGCGGATGCCCGGGCTATCCTGGATGGGAATCCAGGTACGGGCCAGAATGGCCTGCGACTGGGTCAGCAAAAAGGGCTGCGAACCCGAGGTAAGGGCCGGAGGCAAAAACTGCAGAGCCTCGGCACCCGGCTCCGTAGCGTAGGCAATGCGGACAAAGCGGGTATTAGGGGAGAGCTCCACCGCCAGGGTAGCACCCATGATCGAGTCAGTGGGCCCCAGACGATGGGTGGCCGGGATCATGGCCTGCCCGTCATTGGAGATCCATACCTGCTGGATATCCAGCCCGCGGGTGTCGAGGATGACTTGCTTGGCCCCCTGGGCCCTGGCCAGCTCCAGGGTGGCGGTACCCGCAAGGACGCCTTTGTCAAAATCTACGGATAAGTCCAGACTCAGGTGCTGGACCCGGGCCTCTTCTGGTCGGGCATAGGAATGCGGATCGTCGACGATGCTTTCCTGGACAGGCGCCTTATCACAGGCCAGAAGTCCACTGCCGATCACGAACAAAAGATAAAACCGAAGCAAAAAATGGGATGGGTTCATACGAGCGGGCACAAAGAGAGACCTTTGCGTTTGTTTATGCCGCAAAGTAAGTCTAAATACAGCGATTGCCCAAACCCCAATTTCTGTGCATCTTCGTACCCTATCCCTGATTTCTTGCCATGCGCCCCATTCCTCTCCTTCTCGTACTGATCGGTTTAGGGACTTTTAGCAACTGTGGCCAGCCCGATCCCCTCCAGGTGAGGGTCACGGTGGTCGACCGGCCGTCGGCCCAGCCGATCGACAGTGCGGGGGTCGTGCTATTCCGGATCTTTCAGGATCAGGATACCCTGGTACTCGACACCCAGTGGACCGCTGCGACGGGGACCGTTACCCTGACCTGGCAGCCGGAAACCGGCTTTGCGTATGAAGCGATGGCCTTCCGGCGGCATTACCGCGAAGTGCTTCACCCCAGTGGCGGGTACTACGAGCATTGGGCCCCGGTGCCACCGGAGGATACGAGTGCTGTTGTCCTCTATCTGGAGCCCATTCCCCCGCCAGATCCTGAGCGTTATGAGCGCATGCATGCCGAGGTTCCCCTCAGTGAGGTTCTGCTCACGCTGAAAACAGACCAATGGGCCTGGACCTTTCTACCCCGTCTGGGTTGGGACGATATTCCCGGCCTGCTGGAGGCAGGCCGGGATACCGGCCACGTTGCCGCCTACCCGCGGCACCCGCTCAGTACCTACCGGCCCGATAGTGCCCGGGTGGGACTGGTCGCCCTCTGGCTGATCGAGGCCATCCGCCGGCGCGAGGCCGCCGGCAGTGAGGCCGGCAACCTCATGCCGCCCTCCCGGGCCCCTGTCCTCGGTACCCGCCGCGGCAACCCCAGCGGCTACAATACCCCTGCCCAGGTGCGGCAGGCGCAGGCCGCCTATCAGACCTGGTGGGATGGCCTCCAAAGCCTGGAGGACCCGCGCAGCGGGGCCCGCCGCAATCCGCTCAGTGGCTCGGGCTATAGCTGGATGTAGGGATGAGAGGTCGGACGTTGGGGTAGATAAGGATTGGGATGTCGCGAAAAGGCTGGCTCCCCCTATGTATCGTCCCTGTATTCAGTCCGGTGGGACTGCAGCGGGCGTGATTCTGCTTAGAAATCCCGTTTGGTCCGGAACGATCCATCCTTCATTCGCTCATACAACTGATCGTGGTACTGAAAGGTCCCCCCCTCGGGGACCAGGTGCAGGTCGTAAATATCATCGGAGCGGGTATGAATGGAGCCCTGTGTCAGCGCGGCGAGGGTGAGGTAATGGGGATGAATGCGGTAATCCACCTGGCCGGAGGGAACCTTCTGCAAGCCGACCTGCCGGACCCGCTCATTCTCGAACAGAACGATCCGCACGGGCAAGCCTATGTGCCCCAGCAGCTTCAGGTCCCGGATGGAAGTGTTCCGGTCGGGAATCAATACCAGGGTCTCAAAATCTCCCGCGAGGCTGCGGCTCGCCCGAATGAGGGCCTCCACATCGTTTTCGGCGGGGTCGCCCCCCAGACCGGCCCGACGCACCTTGTCCATCAACGCCAGCACATCGGGCAGGTTCTCCGGAGAGGTATGGTAGATGCCACCGGTGCGCCCCGGCTTTTTCAGATGGTGCGGCGTCCGGTTGCCATCATTAAAAAAGACCAGGTGACGAATGGAAGCCGTCGCCAGATGCCGCCGGTACCAGTTGAGAACCGCTGCCCCATTGGGGTACATAGAGGAGGTCCAGTCCATGACGACCAGCTTGTCCTGCCACTCCGGGTGGCGGTCCAGCACATAGTATATCGCCGAGTCCTGGAGCGGACCATGCAAAATCATACGCACAATGGGCTTCAAGGCGGGGATGGTATCGGCCCAGGCCACGACCTCCTCCGGCACCGCCGGCGGTGCCGGTTCATATCGTATCACAAAGCCATGAAAGCGGGTCTGCGCCTCAGCATCGGACTGGCAGCCCGTCTGCAGCACCAGCCGCCAGCGGATGTCTGGCTGGTCAAACAAGGTGCTGTCGAGCGCATACAGGCTGCGCAGCCGCTGGTCCAGCAGCCAGTCATAGTCGGTGCGCCAGCGCTGAAAATCCACCGGATAGCGGGTATAGACGAGGTCTATCTGTCGCACCTCGCCGGCCTGACGGCCGGCCCAGGCCTGGGTGCCCCGCAGTTTGGGGCTGGCGTAGTCCAGCGGTATGATCACATAGCCCGCCCCCTCTGGCAACACATAAGTTGGCACTTCCACCTGCTCGATTTCCTCAGGCCAGTGGGAGCCCTGGGCCTGAAGGAAACACACCCCCAGAAGCCATATCCCAATGAGCCCGAGCGTTGACTTATTCATATCTACAAAACGCTCAAGTTTCCAGAAGTTACACACCATTCTCCGGCTTTCCATACGATTCCGCGGGCTGAAATTCCCCACAGGGTCAGGGCATTTCCCGAAATGGGCGTATATTGGCGGCGCTTTGTTTCGCTTCCCAAGCCCCACGTGCATGGCAGACAAGCCCACCCACATTCACCCCATCTTTGACCGCATCCTGCAGCGGCAGGACAAGGAGACCCAACTCGGGCAGCGGGCCGTCGTCGTATGGCTCACCGGGCTATCCGGCTCGGGCAAGAGCACCATCGCCCAGGCCCTGGAGCGGCAGCTGCACCAGGACGGCTACTTTACCAAGCTGCTCGACGGCGACAACATCCGCACCGGCCTCAACAACAACCTCGGCTTCTCGGCCGAAGACAGGCAGGAAAACATCCGTCGCATCGCCGAGACGGCCAAGCTCTTCCTCGATGGGGGGATCATCTGCCTGTGCTCCTTTGTGAGTCCCACGCGCGCCATCCGGGCCATGGCCCGGGAGATCGTCGGCGCAGAAGACTTTTTGGAAGTCTACGTCAACGCTCCCCTCGCGGTCTGTGAAGACCGCGATGTCAAGGGCCTGTACAAAAAGGCCCGGGCAGGGGAAATCAAGGATTTTACCGGCATCGATGCGCCTTTTGAGGCGCCAGAGGCACCTTTTCTAGAGCTGCATACCGGCACGGAAACGCTGGAAACCAGCGTCCAACGCCTGTACGACGCCCTCAAACCCCGTATCGGGGCCACCCAGCAAGACTGACCACTACTTCTTTTTGATTGTTTAAGGAATCAAGTCACGGATGGATTACAGACTGAGTCAAATCAAGCAACTCGAGGCGGAAGCCATTTTTATCATACGCGAGACCGCCGCCCAATTTGAGCGGCCGGTACTGCTCTTTTCCGGCGGAAAGGATTCGATCACCCTGGCCTGGCTGGCCAAGAAGGCCTTTTGGCCGGGCAAGATTCCCTTCCCGCTCATGCATGTCGATACGGGTCATAACTTCCAGGAGACGCTGGACTATCGCGACCAGTTTGTCGCCGACCTGGGGGCGCGCCTGATTGTGGCCTCCGTACAGGAGTCAATCGACCAGGGCCGGGCGGTGGAGGAACGGGGTCCCAACCCCAGCCGCAACGCCCTGCAGAGCATCACCCTGCTCGACGCCATCGAGTCGCACAAGTTCGACGCCGCCCTCGGCGGTGCCCGCCGCGATGAGGAGAAGGCCCGCGCCAAGGAGCGCTTTTTCTCCCACCGCGACGAGTTTGGCCAATGGGAACCCAAAAACCAGCGCCCCGAGCTCTGGGACCTCTTCAACGGCTACAAGCATCCGGGCGAGCATTTCCGGGTCTTTCCCCTCTCCAACTGGACCGAGCTTGATGTGTGGATGTACCTGCAGGCTGAGCAGGTGCCCATGCCCAGCCTCTACTTTGCCCATAAGCGGCGGGTCGTAGAGCGCGACGGGGTCTTGCTGGCCGAGTCCCCCTTTATCAACTTGCTCGAAGGGGAGAAGTATGAGGAAAAGATGGTGCGCTTTCGCACCATCGGCGACGCCACCTGCACCGGCGCCGTCATCTCGACGGCCGACAATCTCGGCGATATCATCGACGAGATCGCGGCCTCCCGGACCACCGAGCGCGGCGGCCGTGCTGATGACAAGCGCTCCGATTCGGCCATGGAGGACCGGAAGAAACAAGGGTATTTCTGATGGAGAAGCGAGAGCCGAGAAACGATCCCGCAAGCGGGACTTCGCTACGCTCAGGAGGGCGAGACGCGAGAAAGATCGATCTCCTTTCTATCATGCATTCCTTTATCTGATACATTCGTAGGGGAAGAAGCCCCTTTCATTTTCAAGCCTATACATCCCTATGGATCTGTTACGATTTTCCACCGCAGGCAGTGTCGACGACGGCAAAAGCACCCTGATTGGTCGCCTGTTGTACGATACCAAATCCATCTTCGAGGATCAACTGGAATCCATCGAGCATACAAGTCAAGCCCGGGGCGACGATTACCTGGACCTTGCCCTGCTGACCGACGGCCTCAAGGCCGAGCGGGAACAGGGGATCACCATTGATGTAGCCTACCGCTACTTTGCCACCCCCCGGCGCAAGTTTATCCTGGCCGATACGCCGGGCCACATCCAGTACACCCGCAACATGGTGACCGGAGCCTCGACCGTCAACCTGGCCATCATCCTGGTGGATGCGCGGCACGGGGTGGTCGAGCAGACCCGTCGCCACTCTTTTATCGCCTCATTGCTGCAGATCAAGCACCTGATCGTGGCGGTCAACAAGATGGATCTGGTCGATTTTCAGGAGGAAGCCTTCCAGCAGGTGAAGGAGGGTTTTGCCAGCTTTTCCTCCAAGCTCAACGTCCCGGATATCCGCTACATCCCCATCAGTGCGCTGCGTGGCGACAATGTGGTGACCCGCTCGGAAAACATGCCGTGGTATGAGGGCTCGCCCCTGCTCTACACCCTCGAAACGGTACATGTCGGCAATGACCTCAACCACGTGGATTCCCGCTTTCCGGTGCAGTATGTGATCCGGCCGCAGTCGGATCAGTACCGCGACTACCGCGGCTATGCCGGCCGGGTGGCCGGCGGGGTCTTCAAGCCCGGCGATGAGGTTATGGTCCTGCCCTCGGGCTTCACCACCCGCGTCAAGTCGATCGACACCTACGACGGACCCGTCGACGAGGCCTTTGCGCCCATGTCGGTCACCATGACCCTGGAGGACGAAATCGACATCAGCCGGGGCGACATGATCGTGAAACCCGAAAACCAGGCGCAGGTGAGCCAGGACCTGGAGATGATGATTTGCTGGATGAATGAAAAGGCTCTGGTACCCCGGGGCAAATACCGCATCCGTCACACCACCCGCGATGCCCGCTGCATCGTCAAGGATGTGCGCTACAAGGTCGATGTGAACACCCTGCACCGCGTGGAGGACGACAAAACCCTTGGGCTCAATGACATTGGCCGGATCCTGATCCGCA
>RFHL01000322.1 GCA_003696875.1 Bacteroidota bacterium
AAACTCCCTCACCCAGGAAGATTTCGTCAAGATTCTTTCCCAGCCCCGCAACGCCCTGTCCAAGCAATATCAGGCCCTGCTCGCAAGCGAAGGCGTCAGCCTCCGCTTTACGGATGGCGCGATCGACCGGATCGCCGGCATGGCCTTTGACGTAAACCAGGAGGTCGAAAACATCGGTGCCCGCCGTCTGCATACCATCATGTCCAACTTGTTGACCGACATCCTCTTTGAAGTGCCGGACCTCACCCACGAGCAGGAGTTTGAAATCACCGAAGCCTTTGTGGAAGAGAAGCTGGGGAATATGGTCCAGCAAAAAGACCTGAGTCAGTACATTCTGTAAACCCACCCCGCCTTTGTCCGGACATCAGCATCAAATCATCTTTGAGCGCCTCCCCGATGTGGCGAGCCTGTCCCCCTCCGAGCAGGAACTGCTCGCGCGGGCCCTGCAGGCCACCGATGGGGCTTATGCGCCTTTTTCCCGTTTCCGGGTGGGCTGTGCCGTCCGCCTCGCCGATGGCAGCATCCATACGGGCAATAACCAGGAAAATCTGGCCTTTCCCTCGGCGCTCTGCGCCGAGCGCACCGTCATGTACCACCTCGGGAGCCACGGGCTCGCCGGGGAGGTGCGGACCATCGCGATCCGGGCCCGCAGCGAGCTCAAAGAGATCGCCCAGCCCGTTACACCTTGTGGGGCTTGCCGTCAGGTCCTCGTCGAGTATGAGCGTATGAGTCCCGAGCCATTTGTCCTGCTCATGCAAGGCGCTTCGGGGGACATCCTCCGCATGGAGGGGGTGGAAGCCTGCCTGCTGCCCTTTGCCTTTGCCATCGACTTCTAAGTGCACCCCCACATATGCATGCGGGTCCCGACCGTCTGGTCGGGACCCGTTGTGTATAGGGAAAAAGATGTGTGTATGGGCGGAGAGAAGGACGCTACTCCATCCGGATCGAAAGGATCTGAGCCTTCTCATAAGGCCCGGTCAGGGGTTTCCAGCCTTGCGCCTGGGACTGCCAGCTCAAGGCCACCGGTGTAGGGTCTACGCCGGCCAGGTTTTGGGTGGCAAAGCTGGACATGGACAGCATGTCTTTGTCGATCCGAATGTGCTCGGGATTGCCCCCGGGGTATACGACGTATTCGTAGGCTACGGGGATGCCACCGTCGCGATAGATGATCAGGTCGATGTTGGGGTATACATGCTCGTGGACGAGCATGGGAAAGGCTGCGTTGGGGTCGACATCATATATGATATCTCCTTCGGCATTCATGGCGTACCAGCTATCCGACGGCCCATCCTGGGAAAGCGGCAACTGAGGTTCACCGGCCTGAAGCGAAAGGCTAAAGAAGAGGGCCAGAAAGCTGAGGGTGATGTGGGAGAAGGTCATGGTATTCGTAGCTTAAGTCAATACTGGCAGCTTCAGATAGCTGTCCGTATGACTAAATAACGCATTGTATGCGATCGGTGGGAAGGCCGCGGGCTAAAAGGGTAGGATTGCTGCTTTTTTGGCCCATAGGCCGGTTGAGCGGTCCTAGCGCGGATTGACCAAGTGATAGGCTTTGGGCCGCAAAAAGGCCCGTATGCCCAGGTAGGAGAGGGTTGTCCCCATGCCCGATTGTTTGCGACCCGACCAGGGCAGGTTGGGTTGGACCCGGTCACAACAGTTCCAGTAGGCGGTCCCTACCTTCATCCGGCGCATCAGGGGCTCGACCTTGGCCCAGTGATCCGAAAAAATGGCGGCTGTGAGCCCAAAGGGCGAGTCTTGCATCAGGCGCAGAGCCGTCTCATCGTTGAGCACTTCTTGTATCCCCACCAGGGGGCCAAATGATTCCTCCTGCATGAGACGCATGTCGTGGTTCACCTCCGCCAGCAGGGTAGGGGAGAAGTAGTTACCTGCTCCGGTCCACGGCTCGCCGCCGGCGAGGAGTTTGGCCCCTTTTTTCAGGGCATCATCCAGCTGCTGCTGTAGCAGGATGACCTGCTGGGGAGTCGCCAATGGCCCAATGTAGTTGCCTTCCTGGGTAGGGTCCCCCATTCGCAGGCGCTTGGTTTCCCGGCTCAGATGCCGTACAAAAGGCTCATAGACGTCCCGATGGACATAGATGCGCTTGACCCCGCTGGCGCTTTGGCCAGAGTTGTAGAAGGCACCGGTCAAAACGGTCTGGGCTACCGCCTCCACATCCTGGATATCTGCGGTGATATATACCGGGTCGTTGCTGCTCAGATCCAGGTGGCAAGGGGTCATGTGCCGGGCCGCTTGCTGGTACACATCCTGCCCGTTGGCGTAGGTGCCCGTAAAATAGCAGGCATCCAGCGGCTGCTGGAGCAAAGCCTTTCCGGCGGCGGTACCGCCGCGAACCAACTGCACGACATCTCGTGGCACTTGTGCCTCGTGAAGCAGCGCCAGCAGCTGTTCGCCGGTGCCGGTAACTTGTGGGGACGGCTTGTAGAGGACAGCATTGCCCGTGAGCAAGGCGGGAATGACGACATTGGTAGCAAGGAGATAGGGATAGTTCCAGGTAGACAGATAACCTACCACCCCGATGGCTTCCCAGCCGATCATTTCGGTGGTATCCCCTTCCTCCTCAAGGTATTCGTCATCCAGCCACTGAGCACTTTCCTCCAGGAAAAAATGAATGCGCTTACGGGCCCCGTGAACCTCGGCCCGGGCCTGACTGATGGGTTTTCCCATTTCCTGGGTGAGCATCGCCGCCAGCTCATCTACGTGCTGGCCCAGGAGATCCGAGAATTGCCACAAAGCATGCTGCCGCTGGGACAGCGGCTGTGCTTCCCAGAGAGGTTGTCCTGCCTGGAGGCTATGAAACTTGGAAGAAATCGTTTCGGCGTCGTCCGCTTCCCAACTGCTTATGATCGCTCCTGTGGCAGGATTGATAATGTCCATCTTCCGTCCCTGTTGCATAAAGGTGAGTACCAGCCAGAAGCAGGAAGGAGGTCTGGTATCTTGGAGGGGTTCCTGCTCGGGATAGCAAAATGGGAAGGAATGGCCGGATTCTCAACTGAACCCGGCCATTTTTTCTCTATTCATCCGCCATACGCACGATCCGTGGCCAGAACTGTCCCAGGACCTCAACGAGCTCCGTTTGGGCCGCCATCACGGCGTGGATGTCCTTGTAGGCCATAGGCGCCTCATCCAGTCCTCCCCCCAGCAGGGTTACCCCCTGCTCGGACAGGTATTTGCGCATGGCGCTGCGCGTATAGCTGCTCCGGGCCTTGCTGCGGGACATCTGTCGCCCTGCCCCGTGAGAGGCCGATTGCAGGGCGCTGTTTTCGCCCTTGCCCCGCACGATAAAGCCCGGTGCCGTCATGGATCCCGGGATGATCCCCAGCACACCGGGGCCCGCCGGCGTGGCGCCCTTGCGGTGTACGATCACCCCGCTGCCATCCGGCAGCTGTTCTTTCCAGGCAAAGTTGTGGTGGTTTTCCACCATGAAGAGCGGCTTTTCCCCCAAGGCCTTGCCCAGCCGGTGATGGATGTGGTGGTGACAGGCCGAGGCGTAGGCGCCCGCCAGGTTCATCGCCTGCCAATAGGCGGCTCCGGCCTCGCTGTCGAGCTCCAGCCAGGCCAGGTGCCGGGCTTCCTTGGGCAGCCGGGTCTTGTCCATGGCCACCTTGGTGTAATGCCCGGCGATCTGGGCCCCCAGCCCCCGCGAGCCCGAGTGCGATAGGATCGCCAGATAGCGACCCGGGGCTACGCCCCACTCATTGTTCACGCTCAGGATTTCCACCACGCCATACTCTACGAAGTGGTTGCCCGAACCGGAAGAGCCAATCTGCCGCCAGGCTTTGTCTTTCAGGCCACGCAGAAGGGCATCTTCCCGAAACTCAGGCCGATCCAGGACGGGGTCGTCCATGGGATTCTCGGGGCCGTTGCCGGCCCCAAAGGTGGTATGGGTCAGCAGGTCCTGCTTGAGCTGGGTATGGTAGCGCTTCAGATGGGTCTCGGGCAGGTCATAGACCGTCATGCACATCCGGCAGCCGATGTCCACCCCTACCGCGTAGGGGATGATGGCGCCCTCGGTGGCCAGGACGCCCCCGATGGGGAGGCCGTACCCCTGATGCCCGTCGGGCATCAGGGCCGCGCCCCGTGCGACCGGCAGGCGCGCCGCCACTTCCATTTGCTGCCGGGCTCCGGCCTCAATGCCCTTGGCCCCGAAGACCCGGTAAGGCAGGGGCTCGGGGCGTAGCTCGGGGTAGACCGGCCCGTCCGGGTCGGGCTCGGCCGGGTGCAGCGCCTCGACAACCGGCCCCAGGATCTGGTGCCGGCGGTACTTCTCGGGTTCGCGCAGCAAGTCCTGCAGCAGCCCCAGCTTGACCTCCCGGCCCTTGTGGGCCATCTTGTCATGGGCCATCGCGGCCAGAGCCAGTTTGAGCGCCTCTCCCTGCTCAAAGCCGATTCGCAGCAGGTGCTTGGTTTTTATTTTAGCCATAGGGCTTTTCCTTTTTTCCATTCCTCCCGCAGGAGGCTATACATGTACACATCCCGGGGCTCAGGGATATTGGCCCCTTTGAAGTAGCGGCGCAACACGCCTTCTCGCTGCAGGCCCGCGTGCTCCATCACCCGGGCCGAGCCGGGGTTTTCGGTATCGCAGATCGCCTCGATGCGGGCGATGTGCGGCAGGGCAAAGACTGCGGGGACCATCGCTTGCAGCGCCTCGCTGGTGATGCCCCGGTTCCAGAAGGCCCGCCCCAGCACGTAGCCCATATGGGCCCGGCAACTGTGCAGATTGGCACTGATACAGCCGATCGCTTCGCCCAGATCCTTGGGGATGATGGCAAAGGCATAGCACCGTTTCTCCTCCCACTGCTGCCGTTGCCGGGCGATGAAGGTATGCGTCTCCGACAGATCGGCATGGGGTCGCCAGCTGAGAAAGTGTGCTACCTGCGGATCCTGAGTGTAGTGGGCAAAGAGGTCGGGAGCATGGCAAAGATCCAGTCGTTCCAGGCGCAGCCTGGGCGTTTCCAATTGCAGTTTCATGAGTGAGTAAGGTAAGAAATGGCCCTGCCCCCGGCAAGCCGGGGCGCAGGGGTCAGAAAGGTCAGGCCATCATCAGATACGGCAGCCAGCTCTCCTGCACGGGGCCGGCGTAGTGCCCCAGCAGCATCAGAAAGCTCGGCCGGTACGGCGGGTGCGCGAGGGCCATGCCCGCTTCTTCCAGGGAGAAATCGCCCTTCTTGGCGTTGCAGGCGCGGCAGGCCGTCACCAGATTGGTCCAGTGCGTGCGCCCACCCTTTGCCTTGGGGATCACGTGGTCCAGCGTCAGGTGTTGCGTATTGCCACAGTACACACAGCGGTGACCATCGCGCCGGTAGACATGCTCCCGGGTCAGGGGCACCCGGCGGTATGGCAGCCGCGTATAGCGCCGCAGCCGGATGATCGAGGGGTACGGAAACTGGCCCGCACCGAGCGCATCTTGCGCTCCGTCCGGTCTGCCACCAGCTCGGCCTTGTCCAGGAAGATCAGCACCATGGCCCGTTCCGGCGCACACAGACTGATCGCCTGGTAGTCTTGGTTGAGTACCAGTACGTGGGTCATGGGAAATGAGATTAAAGAGAAAACATCAGACAGAAGGTTCTGTGCCGGCATCGGGCCGGCCCTGGGCCGGCCCCGGCTCGATTTGGTCTACCAGCCGCTGCACCGCGTCGCGTGCCTCGACGAGGCGACAGCCAAAGTGGAAACGGTAGCGCTGGATCGCCCGCACCTTGCGACCCGCGATCAGGTCCTGGAGCAGACGCACCTTCAGCTCCGCCGGCAGGCGGGGAATGCAGATCTTTTGCATGATCTTCGGGTTTAAAGGGTGAAACAGAAAATAGAGGATGGGACCGCTTCGCTGCGAGAGGCGGGATCGGCCCCGAGGGGCCTGCGAGAAAGACGATATAAGGAATCTCGCCAAGGCGAATGGCACTCGCCTTCAGCCTATTCATCCAGAAAGCAAGAAACCAGAACCAGGAACTTCGAACTACGAATCGGGATACGCACTCTGTAGCCGCGCCATGAGCATACTGCTCAGGCGCTTGCCCAACTCATCCTGATGCAACAGGAAAAAGCCAAACTCCTCCCGCGTCATCAGGCCGGTCACCAGGCCGGTGAGGCTTGCCCGCAGGCGGTGGTGCGTCTGCATCAGGTGCTCCGCGGTCGCCCGGCGCTCCGCTGCCGGCATCCGGTCCCAGGGCAGCTTCAGGCTACGGGCCTGATCTTCAAATTGTAACACGAGCAGGTCGTGTTGCAGCTTCAGCAGGGGCCGCAGCACTGCATGCTGAAAGGCTTCGATTTCGCTTTTGGTCTCCGCATGCCCCACATGAGGGCGCAGGACTTTCAGGGCTTGATCGCGGGCATCTTCCATGCCAGAAAGAAAAGGTTTTCTGCCGGCATAACCAAGTTTAGGGCGTGTCCCTCCCCGCCGGCCAGCCGCCGGGGAGGGTCAGGCTCCTCCGGGCTCTCCCGCAAGGCGGGATCGGTCCGCCGCTGCGCTTTGGACCAAGCCCTCCGGAGCCTTCACGCCCCGCCTAGCCCTCGCCGCCTTATTCGGTGCGGAGGGTATCCGCCGGGTCGGCCGAGGCGGCCCGTAGGGCCTGTCCCGCCACCGTCGCCCAGGCAATCAGCAGGGTGAGCAGGCCAGCGCCCACAAAGAGCCAGGGACTCAGGCCTACCCGGTAGGCAAAGCCCGATAGCCAGTCATCCAGCAGGAGGTAAGCCACCGGAGCCGCCAGCCCAAAGGCCACCAGCACCAGCAGCGAAAACTCCCGGGTCAGCAGCAGCATGAGCTGCGGCACACTGGCGCCCAAGACCTTGCGGATGCTCATCTCGCGGCGGCGCCGCTCGGCCATAAAGGTCGCCAGACCCAGCAGGCCCAGACAGGCAATAAAGATGCCCACGCCGGCGGCCCAGCCGGCCAGGGTACGCATCACCCGTTCGCTCTCATACATGCGGGCAAATTGATCGTTCAGGAACTCATAGCGAAAGGGGAAGCCCGGCGCGATCGTCTCAAAGGCGGCCTGCGCCGCCGCGAGGGCTTCGCGGGCCTGCCCTGCTTCCAGCCGCATATGTACCAGGCGGCTATTATCCGACTCCATGATGGCAACTACCGGCTCGATCGGCTCGTGCAGCGAGGCCGTGTGAAAGTCCTTCATTACTCCGACGATGGGGCCCTTGTGCCCCCACATCGACAGCTCCTGGCCCAGGATGGGCTCCTTCAGGGCCATGGCTCTGACGGCTGTCTCATTGACCAGAAAGGCCATGGAGTCGGTGCCATAGGCGGGAGAAAAGTCTCGGCCCTTTGCGATCTCGATGCCCAGGGTTTGGGTAAAGCCGTACTGCACCTTGAGGCCGTGAAAGATGATGGTCAGGTCTTCGGGCCGCCCCGACCAATGTACATTCGAGGTTGAGTTGGTCATCTCAATCGGCGACTGATCGGTCGCCGTGATCCCCTTGATGCCCGCGACTTGGGCCAGCTGCTGCCGCAGCTGTTGGTAGCGAGCAGGCGTGTACTGTGGGATCTCAAACTGTACCACCTGCTCCCGCTCCAGGCCCAGTTCCTTGTCCTGGATGTAGCGCATCTGCTGGTACACCAGCAGGGTGCCGCAGATCAGTACGATCGACAGGCCAAATTGGAAGACCACCAGGCCCCGCCGTAGCCACAGGCTGCCTCGGCTGCTACCCTGGCTGCTTCCCTTCAGGATGTCGATCACCTGAAAAGAGGAAAGCATGACGGCCGGGTACAAGCCCGACAAGAAGGTAGTCAACAGCAAGACGCTCCCCAGGCCGGCCCAGAAGGTCGGCAGGTGAAAGGGCAAGCGCAAGGCCTTGTCCGTCAGTTGGTTAAAGGCGGGCAGCAGGCTGTCGGTGACCACCAGGGCCAGCAGCAGGGCGCCCAGGGTCATGACCAGGGCCTCGCCAAAAAACTGCTGCCGCAGGCTCAGGCGGGTGGCCCCCACGACCTTGCGGATGCCTACCTCCCGCGCGCGCTGACTCGCGCGCGCGGTAGCCAGATTCATATAGTTGATACAGGCGATCAGTAGCAAAAACAGGGCTGACAGCGCAAAGATGCGTACATAGGTGATGCGTCCCCCCACCACCTGGCCATTTTCAAAGGTGCCATACAGGTGCATGTCCTCCATGGGCTGCATCTTGAAGTAGGCCCCGGGATTGTCAATCTGCGCTTGATAGCGGTCGTTGAGGGTTTGTTCGGTTTGAGCCGCCTTGGCGGCGGGATTTAGGCGCAGGAACATCGTGAAGTTGAAGTTGTTCCAGTTCCGCTGATAGGGCCAGCGTTCCAGCAGGTCCTCGACCGGCATCAGGAAGGCAAAATCCAGGCTCGACTGTGCCGGCGGATTGGCACACACCCCCTGGACCAGGTAGTCATCTTCCTGGCCTATCCGGAGCACACTGCCGAGCAAATCCGGGTCGTGTTGCCAATCTGGCCCATACAGGCGCTCGGCCATGGCTTCTGTCAGGACCAGGCGCTTGGGCCCGGCCAGGGCTGTACTGCTG
>RFHL01000323.1 GCA_003696875.1 Bacteroidota bacterium
AGAATAAAATAGGGGAGCTATATAGGAAAAAAGTACTGCCAGCAACGGATGGAGGATGAGGGACTACGTCCAAAGTCTAATACGGTGATAGCTATGGTAAAAATGCTTATTGGGGGTAGTCAGGCGCTGCTCATGATGGCCCTGCTGCTGGCCTGCCAGGCAAGCCCTCCAAGTCAATCGGAGCGGGAGATTCAGGATATGATGGTGCGCATTGCCGAGATTGAGGTGGATTCGGTTTATCGGGAGGAATACCTGGCGATCCTGCAGGAGGAGGCCGCCGCCTCGGTCCGGCTGGAGCCGGGGGTGATCTGCATCTATCCCATGTTTGAGCGCGCCAGCCCTACCTCTATCCGGCTGGTGGAGATTTACGCCGACCAGGCGGCCTACGAGGCGCACCTCCAGACGCCCCATTTTCAACGCTATAAAACCAGCACCCTCCATATGGTCAAGTCGCTGCGGCTGGTGGACATGGAAGCCATCGATCCCGGCAGCATGGCGACCTTGTTCAAGAAATTGGCCCCATGAGGGGCCTGGATACGCCAATCAGACCCCCGTGCCTTCTCCAACCGAGCTGGCCCGGATGGGATTGAAAATTTAGCCTGCCCCGCGAGAAACAAACCCGCCCCAGAAGTGTTTCTGCCGTATCTGTATCCTCAGGTTGTTCCCCCTATGCAGCATCGCTTTTTCCCTTTCCTCCTAAGCTTGCTCCTCCTCTCTGCCTGCTCCTACCTGCCCGATGCGCCCCTGGCTCCGGTGGCTCCTGGCTATGAGGAAACGGCCGATTACATCAAGCTGCCCGCCCCGGCCGCCGAGGCGGCCTTCGTCTTCATCCCCGGCGGGCTGGTGGACCCGCATGCCTACGTCCCGCTCATGCAGCGGGTCGCCGCCGAGGCCGGCGTGACCGTTTTCATCCTCAAGGTCGAGGCCAACCTTGCCATCCTCAGCCTGGGGCAGGCCGGCAAACTCCGGAAACGGGAAGCGGCCTACGCTACCTGGTACGTCGGGGGGCACTCGCTGGGCGGCGTGGCCGCGCAGGCAGCCGTGAGCCGGGACCCCGGGGCCTTTGCGGGGGTGGTGTTCCTGGGCGTCTATCCCGCCGAGGGCTACTCCCTGGCTGGCTGGGGCGGACCGGTCCTCTCGCTCTACGCCGAAAACGACCTGCTCTCGACCGTGGTCGAGGTGGAGGGTAAGGTGGGCTTCCTGCCCCCGGCCTATCCGCTGCCCGATATCACCGCCCTCGACACCCTGGCCGTCCGGCCTCCGCTTACTTTCTACCACCTCATCGAAGGCGGCAACCACGGGCAATTCGGCAGCTATGGCTTCCAGGAGGGCGACGGCGTCGCCACCATCTCCCGGGAGGCGCAGCACGCCCGGGTCAGCGAGGCCATCACCCGCTTTATCCAATGGTGTGAGCGCTTATGAGAGTCGAGAAACGAGAGCCGAGACTTGTGCTGAGCCGGACGCTGAGCCTGTCGAAGCGTGGCGAAGTAGCCGAGAAACGAGAGGGTTGGTGGTCAAATGCCTGTGATATGAGCTTCTTAAGACATCTGACGATGTGGGCCCGTTCCCTGCGGCCCGCATGGCTCCTGGTACTGTTCGGTCTGCTGGGCGGTGGCCTACAGGCCCAAGGCCTGCGGGTCCACCTGACGCACCTACAGGGCCTCGCGCATAGCGAGGGGGGAGCGTGGTACCGCGGGGGCACGGAGCTGGCGCTCACCTACGGGCATGCTCGTCAGGCCTGGGAATATCGCGCGGGCCTGCGGGCCCGGACGGTGTTGTGGGGTAGCCAGTCAGGCCTCACGCTCGGGGTCCATCGCCCCCTGGGCGATCGGGTAGGGGTGGGGCTGACCCTGGAGCAGGGACTGGCCTTGTTCCGGCCGCGGCCGCTCTTTGTCTGGGGGCTCGAAGCCGGTGCGGAATACCGCTTTTGGCAGGGGGAAAAGCGGGCCGCGGGCCTGTCGCTGGGCTTGCGTTACACCCAAGCCCCGGCCTATGGCCGTTATAGTCAGATTCGCAGCCTGCTGGAAGTACCGCTGGGGATTTGGTGGGCGTGGTGAGGATTGGCCTTGGAGCCCTACGCTCGTCTCGCCGGCGCGTCCTCGCGCCGGTTTCGCTTCTCGCAGCGCAGCGATCCCGCCTCTCAATTCTGATCAATCAGAATCTGCAGACTGCGCTGCACGATGTAGCCCATCGTGCGGCAGTTCAGGAAGCTGGGGTCGTTGTAATGATCGGCGAGTTCCTCCCGCAGGGTGATCACATACTCATCCTTGGAGAGCCGCGAGCGCACCATGGCCCGCATCAGGTCGGTGACCTGCTGGCTGGAGTAGCGGATGCGGCTGGCAATCATAGCGCGCTCCTCCTTTTGGTACTGCCGCACCGTCTCGGGCGTCATGATCCGTAGCCCCACCTCAATGATGGCCATGTTTTGCTTGAAATACTGCGGCATGTAGATGCTCTTGCGCGGCTCGTAGCTCTGCTGGTCAAAGTCGATCGCCCGCAGGCGATAGTGCACGTCCTCAAAGTCGGGCATGATCTCGATCACGTAGTTGGAAGAATGCATGTCGCCCAGGAGACGCACAAAGCAGCGCTCGTTAAACTTCACAAACTCCTTGGCGAGGCGGGTTTCGTTCTCCACCCGGCCGGCATTGAGGTAGTTGTCGATAAACTCCGCCCCCGGAATGCCGGCGATGTGTTCCTCGATCAGGGTGTCGCGGTCCACCACGAAGCTGATGCGGTTGGGTGACAGCAGGTGCTCCAGTTCCAGGCCATAGATCCGGGAGGCATCGGCATTTTTGATGTAGAAGTAGTCGTAGTTGTCGTTGATTTTGTTGACGATGCGCACCCGGAAGGGCTGCGAATTGCCGTATAGACAGAGGTCGATGCGGTCCACATAGAGGTGTTCCATCACCGAGAGGTCACCGTTGGCTCGCAGGATGGCGTAGATTTTTTTCAAGGCTTCGTGGATCTCACGCAGGTCCTCCTGCGCATACATGAGCGAGATCCAGAGGGTGTCGTTTCCGTGTTTGTCATAGAGGGTAATGCCCTCATTGTAACGGAGGAGGTCGGAATAGAGAA
>RFHL01000324.1 GCA_003696875.1 Bacteroidota bacterium
CATACAGGGGCTTGAAGTCGGCAGTGTTGGTTTGGGAAAAACCAAAGGAATGGAACCTGCAAGCTACAGGATCTTAAGCAATTCCCGGTCCAAGTTTGCGCGAATGGTCCGTATTGGAACCTTTTTTGCAAAAAATATCGAAACGAAAGGTTTAGGCAAATGAAAAACCTGCCCGCCCCGGGCCATTGGCTCCCGGAGCGGCAGGTTCATGCGGTCGAAAGAACGCCAAGCCTGCCTGTAGCTGGCTTGCTATTGGGGAAAAAGCGTAATTCACACGATAAGCCCCGACCGGGGCGCCACGCGCCCCTCCGGGAAAGCATCATAGCAGTATGAGCCGGGAGCGGATTTGCCCGCCAGCCTTTAAATGGAGTACATATAGTCCGTTGGGTAAGGCCGAGAGGTCCGTCTCGCCGGCATAGGTCGTCCCAGCTGGGGTCAGGCGCCGGGCAAACATGGTCTGCCCGTCGAGGCGATCAATATGGAAGCTGAGGGGCCGGGCCTCGGATAGGCGAACCTGGAGGGAAAGAATATGCTGCCGAACCTCCCAGGTCGGATGCACCACGACCGGAAAAGATCTTGCCCAAGAGGCCTCCCCCGCCACCGGCGGAAACAATCCTGGCAATTGCATCCCCCACAGCAAAAGCAGCAGGGACAAAACCAGGGAGCGCCTGCCCACGCCCTCAGGGCGCCGCCAACCGCGTCGTACAGACATCATGAAAACAGGTTGAAAACAAGCAAGGAAAAACAATCGACCCATCGTCGGGTTCAGCTTGAAAAAAGGAAGATTTTTACACTCGAAAAAAAATGACCCTTCCGAGCCCTGTAGGCTCGCCTGGCAAGTTGACTTTGAAAGTCCGGAATTATTTATTAATGTATTGACCATGAGCGAAAAAGGCCCGGAAAAATACCGGGCCTTTTTCGGTATTCCGCCTGCCTATTAGCTCCTTTTACCAGTCGCGCAGTGTAATTCCTATCGAAAAAATGTGGTCTACAGGAGCAGCAGCGCCAGCACCAGCAAGGTGCCCACCCCCGCCGCAATCCACCAGCCCGACCAGCGGGACTTCCCGCTGCCCGTAAGCTGGTCCAGGATGGCCTCGGCCGGGGCCATCTCCAGCAGCTGGTCCAGCAGATGCTGCAGACGGCCAGCCGCCTCGGGGCTCAAGCGCAGCTTGAGGCCCTGCCGGAGGATAAACAAGCTCAACTTGACCCGTCGATGGGTGTTGTGTACCCCCATGGCCAGGCCCTCGAGGGCGAGGGCATAGCGGTCCCGACTGACCTGAAAATAGGCGGGCAGTTGATTGATGGCCCCGATGACCCACTCGTCACACATCTCCTGAATGTCGCCGCCGGGTGCCTGCCCCTGGGTAATGGCTTGGGCCAGGGCTTCGGCCTCCTTGACCTGCTGGTGCAGGTACCGGAAGGTGTCCCGATAGCAAGCCGCATGATGTGTCAGGGGCAGTGGCAAGGGCTCGGTACACATGGCGGCAATCTCCTCGGCATCGCGCTGCCGATAGGCATGGAAGAGGCGCTGGTTGAAGGACTCGGCAAAGTGCGGCGCGATAAAGGCCCGAAAGGCCTCAGGCTGCGCCGCCAGGGCGGCCACTTTCCCTTCGTAAAACAAATCGAGTGAGGCTGCCTCCAAAAAGGCCTGCAGGGCTGGCTGGTTCTGCACCTGCCGGTGCCAGCTGCGCCGATCAGGATCTTCCAACTGAGCAAAGAGCGTCAGCAAGCCACTTTTGTCGAGCTCTTGCCCTCCGATGCTCACTACAGAGCTGTCTTTCAGCTCAAATTCAGCCAGAAGCCGCTTCTTTTCCTGCCGCAGCCAGGCGGCTTCGGCTTCCGGACTCAGAGCGGTGGGGACAGAAAGGGCGGTATAGGGGTTGAGGTAGGGCATGTCTGAGAGGCGAGAGGCGATCCCGCAAGCGGGACTTCACTACGTTCAGGAGGGCGAGAGGCGAGAAAATTGGGCTTTTGATCAACAAAATCCCCAAAAAGACTTCCTCGCAGGTCCCGGCGTTGGAAAGGGTCGGCGCTCTTTCTTACGCGCAAAAGGGCCGGGAGTTGGGCGGCTGCGGGGCAGGTGCTATCTTCCGGCCATACGCTCAACCCCATTTCTATGCCGATGGATTACTTTCCGGTCGAGGCTTCGCAGACGACCATCACCGAACTCATGATCCCTGCCTACGCCAACTTTGGCGGCAAGGTACACGGCGGGGTCATCCTCTCCCTGATGGACAAGGTCGCCTATGCCTGCGCCACCAAGCACGCCCGTCACTATTGCGTCACCGCCTCGGTCGACACCGTGGACTTCCGATCGCCGGTGGAGGTGGGCGAGCTGGTTTCCCTGCACGCCTCGGTCAATTATGTGGGCAACAGCTCTCTGGAGATCGGTATCCGGACCGAGGCCCTCAACATCCGCAGCGGGCGGATCAAGCACACCAACACTTCCTACTTCACCATGGTCGCCGTTGGCGAGGATGGCAAGCCCACGCCGGTACCGGGGTTGCTCCTGCAGCGTCACGAGGACATCCGGCGTTTTCTGGAGGCGATGCGACGCCGCGGGCTCGCCCGCCGCTATCGGCAGGACCAGCAAAACCTGAAGACCGCCCTGGAGATTGCCCAGGAAATCCCGCTTCTTCAATCCGAAAAGTGCCGGATTGCCCTCACTGATCATCCCTCCTGATTATTCCGGTATGGCACAGACCGTTTTTCTGATCGGCTTTATGGGTTCGGGCAAAAGTACCC
>RFHL01000325.1 GCA_003696875.1 Bacteroidota bacterium
CCCGGAAGCCCGGCAGAGAGGCTTTGCGAGCTTGCGCCTTCAGGCGGGTATTGACCTGGGGCTGATAGTCCTCAGGCGCGATCTCCATGACAATCTCGGCTGTCTGAAGCTCCTCGTTGTAGGTGCGAGAAATGTTCAAGGGTATATAATTTGAATGACCAAAAATGACCGGCCGGAGCCGGCAAAAACCTTTAGGGGTATGTCTGATACAATGAGTGCTGCAGGCCGGAGGCTGCAGCACCTGGGCGCATACCTTGAATCAAGTGCGGATGGAGGGACTCGAACCCCCACGCCTTGCGGCACTAGATCCTAAATCTAGCGCGTCTACCAATTCCGCCACATCCGCAGAAAAACAGCCGAGGCAGGCGCATTTTTTCCGGGCACAAATGTAGGATTTTTTTTTCTCAAAGGGAAATAAACGCGAAATTTATACATCTCCTCGAACCGTTTCGCTTTCACGGGATTAGCTGTCGCAAAAGAGCGATCTTTTGGCCCTGCTTTTTCGTTATACAAAGATATGCTATCGGGCACATGGGCCCTCCCAAGTCTTTCGTATGAGCCAATCGTCTCCTCCCCTCTCTGCCGACTACTATCATCAGGAAATGATGAGCAAATATCGGGCGATCATTCGTTCGATCAAGCACGCCACCAAATCAGAAAAAAACGAGATCCGCCGGGCCTTCGATTTTGGGCGGCAGGCCCATGAAGGCATGCGCCGCAAGTCCGGTGAGCCTTTTTTTATGCACCCCCTGGAGGTGGCCCGCATAGTGGTGGTCGAAATGGGCCTGGAGGACACCACCTCGGTGATCGCAGCTTTTCTACACGATGTGGTGGAGGATACCGACGTGGAGCTTTCCGACATCCGCCGGGAGTTCGGCGTCAAGGCTGCGGAGATCATCGATGGACTGACCAAAATATCGGGTCAGACCAATTTCGAGAAAATGGACTCCAAGCAGGCGGAGAACTTTCGCAAAATCCTGCTCACCATCTCCAATGACATCCGGGTGGTGCTGATCAAACTGGCCGACCGCCTGCACAACATGCGTACCCTCAGTTCGATGCGAACCGAAAGCATGCTGCGCAATACCTCCGAGACCCTTTACATCTATGCGCCGCTGGCCCACCGTCTCGGCCTGTATGAGATCAAGACCGAGCTGGAAGACCTGGCGTTTAAGTTTTCTCAGCCGGCCATTTATCAGGGGATTGAGGAGAAGCTGACCGCCTCGCGGGATAAGGCCGAGGAGTATATCGAACGCTTCATCAAGGGGATTCGCAAGGCGCTCCGGAACCTGGGTCTGAAGTATACCGTCAAGAGTCGCTTCAAGACCATCTACTCCATCCATAACAAGATGGTGCGGAAAAACCTGCCTTTCGAAGAGATCTACGACAAGTATGCGGTGCGGATTATCCTGGAGACCCGTCCCGGGATGGAGAAGGAAGACTGCTGGAAGGTCTATTCTCTGATTTCGGAGATCTACCGGCCCAATCCCAAGCGGGTGCGGGACTGGATCACCGTGGCCAAGGACAATGGCTATGAGTCGCTGCACACGACCCTGATGGGGCCGGAAGGTCGCTGGGTGGAGGTACAGATTCGCACCACCCGCATGGACCAGGTGGCCGAGAAGGGCATCGCCGCCCACTGGAAGTATAAGGAAAACGGGGAGCTCGCCGACGAAAACCTCACGGAGTGGATTGCCCATATCCGCGATATCCTCCAAAATCCCAACCTCAACGCTCTGGAGGCGGTGCGGGAGTTCCGCGCCAATCTGGAGCCCAACGATGTCTTTGTCTTTACTCCCAAAGGGGAAATGGTGCGCCTGCCCAGCCGATCCACGGTCCTGGATCTGGCCTACAAGATCCACACCGACGTAGGCAATACGGCCATCGGGGCCAAGGTCAACAACCAGGTCGTCACCCTGGAGGAGGTCCTCCGTCCCGGCGATCAGGTGGAAATCCTCACCTCGCGCAAGGGGTATCCCCGGCGCGAGTGGCTCCGATTTGTCCGCACTTCCCGGGCCCGCGACCAGATTCGCAATGCCATGCGAAAACAACAAAAGGAAGCCATCGAACAGGGGCGGCAACTCTTCTACTGGCGCGCCCGGCAGTATGGGGTCGACGAGCATCACCCGATCATGAAGGAGCTGCTGGCGTACTTCATGAAGCCTACGATGGAGGATTTTTTCTTCGACCTGGGCATGAAGCGGGTAGAAAGCAAGCGCATCTCCGAATTTATCCAGATGAAAAAGGAGGGACGCGAACTGGACAAGGCCCATTTCGAGGCCTGGGAGCGCAAGCAGCGCAACCGGACCGCCCGCTATGAAGACCTGGGTGTCAATCCGGACCTGCTTGTACTGGGCAAAGAACACAACATCGACAACCACGTGTTGGCGCGCTGTTGCAACCCCCTTCCGGGCGACGATGTGCTGGGCTTTGACGAGGGTGACCGGGTGGTGATACACCGCACCGGCTGCGAAAAAGCCATCACCCTGATGTCCAACTTCTCCAGCAACATCATCAGGGCCAAGTGGGCGGAGGGACAGGCAGATGTGGAGTTTTTGGCCGGGCTCAAGGTGGTGGGCATCGATAAACAGGGCATGCTAAACGACCTGATCCGCATCATCTCTCTCCGGATGAAGATCAACATTCGAAAGGTGACCATCGAGTCTCAGGAGGGCATGTTTGAGGGCCTGTTCCACCTGTACGTCCCCAATACCCGTATCCTCGACGAGCTGATCCGTCGCATTGAGAGCCTGCCCAACGTCTATACGGTCGGCCGGTATGACGGCAACCAAATGGAGTCGGCAGGTATTGCCGGCGTATTGGACGATGAGGTTATGCCCTGAGTGGATTCTGGCGTGTGCTGGTCGAGATAGGGCAAGCCTGAGGGAAGGTATGGGATTCCCTGGCCATCCCTAACCATTTCGCTTGGCGTCGGCCAGGAAGGCTTCCAGGCCCCGGTCGGTGAGGGGATGCTTCAGCATTTTCTCGATGACAGCAAATGGCATGGTCGCGATATCGGCCCCTACCAGGGCGGCCGAGCGCAGGTGCTCGACATGCCGGATGCTGGCGGCCAGGATTTCGGTATTGAAAGCGTAGTTGTCGAAAATCAGCCGGATTTCCTCTACCAGCTGCATCCCCTCATGCCCGATGTCGTCCAGGCGTCCCAGAAAGGGACTTACGTAGCGGGCCCCGGCCTTGGCGGCGATCAGGGCCTGTACGGGCGAAAAAATCAGGGTACAGTTGATCCGTATGCCCTCTTCAGAGAGGGTGCGGATGGCTTTGACCCCATCCTTGATCATGGGAATCTTGACGGTGATGTGCTCGTGGATGCTTGCCAGGTCGCGGCCCTCGGCCACGATGCCGTTATAGTCGGTGGCGAGCACCTCGGCGCTCACATCGGGGACCATCTCGGCGATGCGCCGGTAATGGGAGCGGACTTCTCTGATCCCTTCCTTGGCCATGAGGGAGGGATTGGTGGTGACGCCATCGAGGACGCCCATGTCGACAGCTTCCCGGATGTGCTCGAGATTGGCGGTGTCAATAAAAAACTTCACAGGGGATGATGATTAGGTAAGGGAAGCGCAAAAGGGAGGCCCGGGCCTCCGAAGCAGGAGGGAAATGATAATATAACGTGAGTTTTGGATAAGTGGAGGAGGTTTTCTCTGTAATTGGCTGTTTATCAAATGATTGGATATCATCCCGGGCCAGCCCGAAGGGCGCCAGCGAAGGATGTATTTGGACACATGAGATGCTTCGCTTCGCTCAGCATGACAAGCGTCGATTGGAGACTTTTAAACAGGTTTTTATCCAAAACTCACGTTAATATACAAAAACCGGGGGATCTTTCCAGCCGCCTGGCCGCTAAGTAACGCTCAACAAATAAAGTCCGCTTTTGGCTTGATCCCTTGCCCGCATACGG
>RFHL01000326.1 GCA_003696875.1 Bacteroidota bacterium
CCGATTTTGAGTATGAGAATCGGCTTTTTCATTGTAATTTTCGGAGACAAAGATAGAGAAGACTGGCCAAACACCGGCGCTTTCCGGCCTATGGATACAGATACACTTCAGTTGGTTGAATGTCCAAGGGATGCCATGCAGGGGCTCTCCTTGCAGATTCCTACCCGGCAGAAGATCGCTTACCTGAGCAAACTGCTGCGAATAGGCTTCCATACCTTGGATTTTGGCAGCTTTGTCTCTCCCAAGGCGGTACCTCAGATGGCCGATACGGCCCAGGTCCTGGCGGGCCTTGACCTCACCGAAACCGATACAGAGCTTCTGGCCATTGTTGCCAATGTACGGGGCGCGCGGGAGGCCTGCACCTTTCCTGAGATCAGCTATCTGGGCTATCCTTTTTCTGTTTCAGAGACTTTCCAGCTACGAAATACCCGCCGGACCATCGCGGAGTCGGTTCCGGTGGTGGCTGAGCTTCAGGAAATGGCCGAGACACACGGCAAGACCTTAGTGGTCTACTTGTCAATGGGTTTCGGGAATCCCTACGGCGACCCCTGGTCGCCAGATATTGTAGCCGAATGGACGGATTCCATGGCCGGGATGGGGGTCTCCATCCTGTCGCTGGCCGATACGGTAGGTACGGCCGAGCCGGAAGACATTCAGCGGCTGTTTGCAGAGCTGATTCCCCGCTATCCAGAGATCCGTTTCGGGGCCCATTTCCATGCCGCGCCGCAGGCGCGGGTGGCCAAGCTCGAGGCCGCCTGGGCGGCCGGTTGTCGCCGCTTTGATACCACCTTGCAGGGCTACGGCGGTTGTCCCTTTGCCAAAGATGAGCTGGTGGGCAACATCGCGACGGAAACCCTACTGGCTTTCCTTGCCGAGCAAGGAGCAGGGCCAACTCTGAATACTGCGGCGCTGCGCGCCGCGAGTCGCCTGGCCACCGGGATATTTGCCTGAAGTCGCCGTGTACCTCAAGCACATCCCCACTGCCGTCCAGCGCGTGTATCCCCACTACCTGTGGCGGATGCCAACCAACGAACGGCAGCTCTACCTCACCTTTGACGACGGTCCTCACCCTGAGGTGACCCCCTGGGTCCTGGCGCAGCTACGTGCCCATCAGGCCCGGGCGACATTTTTCTTGCTGGGAGAGCAGGTTCGGCAATATCCGGGGCTTGCTCATGCCATCATCGACGAGGGGCATACCATCGGAAACCATAGCCAAAGCCATCTCCACGCCTATCAGACTGGCCACAAGCGATTCCTGAGAGACGTTTTGGAGGGGCGGCAGACCATCGCTGAGTATACCGGTATCAAAACGCGTCTGTTCCGGCCGCCCTATGGGCGACTTACTCCCTTTCAGGCTCATCGGCTCCGGAAGCGTTTCCGGATTGTCATGATGGATGTAATCCCAGGCGATTTTGATCCAGAGCGTAGTGGGGAGGCCTGTTTTCGGTCCGTAAAAAAATATGCTGTCCCCGGCTCTATCATCTTGCTGCATGATAGTCCCAAGGCCTGGGACCGTTTGTTCCCCAGCCTGCCCCGGATTCTTTCCCATTTTGGTGAAGCGGGCTTTGCTTTTCATGCTATTCCCCGTCACCGGTCAGGTTTCTAGCTCACGGATTACCGTGAGCAGCTCACTGAGCATCATGGCCGTGGCTCCCCAGATGGTATAACCCTGTACGACAAAGGCGGGCACCTTCACGTTCAGGTCCCCGCGCACCCTGACCGGGGCCTGAACCCGGTATTGAGGATCCTGGAGCTCAGACAGGGGTAGCTCAATCACCTGGGCCACCTCGACGGGATCAGGTACAAATATCGGGCGCTGAGCGCTATACCCGACCGTAGGATAGACCATAAAATTGCTGGGAGGAATGTACAATCGGGTGAGCGCGCCCAGAACCTGGACCTCATCAGGCTTGATGCCCATCTCCTCCTCGGCCTCGCGCAGGGCGGTCTGGACCAGATCGACATCCTCCGGCTCGCGCCGCCCGCCGGGAAAGCTGATTTGCCCGCCGTGGACCCGGCCATCTTCGGTCCGCTGCATAAAGGCCATATGAAGCCTGTCCCGATGTGGATATAAAAGGGCCAAAACTCCGCTTTCGAGGTGATCCGCCCGGATGTGCCAGGACTCTGGGCCGCCCCGGGAGGTCATCTCCAACTGAGCCGGCAGGCCCGGCAGGGGTTGTTGCAGCCGCTTTTTCAGGGTAGTGATCAGGGGATGAGTCATGGTTGAAAAGCTGGAATTTCCTGGATTAAGACAGACAGTTCGGCCAGCATCATAGCGGTGCCTCCCCAGACCAGATCCCCCGCTCCGAAGGTGTAGCCGGGGGCTTCGATTTCCCAGCCCTGGTGGACATCTACCCGGTGCACGGCCCGCCGGGCCGGATCAAACAGCTCAGCGAGGGGAACCTCGATGATTTCCGCCACCTCTCCCGGCTCGGCTATAAAGTCCGGCCGCGCTGTCGCCACCCCCAGACGCGGATAGACCAGCGAGCGGCTGGGGGGTATGTAGAGCTCGGTCAGGGGTCCGATGATCTCCACCTGCGCCGGGAGGATGTGCATTTCCTCCTCGGCCTCGCGGAGGGCCGTGAAGGTGTAATCCGGATCACCGGGATCGCGCCGCCCGCCCGGAAAGCAAACCTGCCCACTATGTACCCGCCCATCGACGGTACGACGCATAAAGGGCAGGTACCAGGCCCCCCGGTGAGGATAGAGCAGCATCAGCACGGCACTGAGACGAGCGTCGGGCGGTACCTCGACCTCGCGTCCCCGTATGGGAGGCGACATCTCCATCTGGGCGTCCAGGCCAGGGAGCGGCCGTTGCATGCGGCGGCGCAGGGCGCTCGCCACCCAATCAGGATTCAGTGGTAGATGTGGTACAGTTTCAGGCAGCGGCATGGGACAAAGATAGGCCCAGGGGGCTGCCTCCCCAAACTTACCTCAGGTCTTACTATCCGGCTGGCTGCGCAGGCCTTGCCGTAGGGCCGTCCATTCGGTCGCCAGTACGCCGAACATAACGATGGTTACCGAGCTCAGCGGCATCAGGATGGCCGCAATCACGGGGGACAGCAGGCCCTGTATGGCGATACTCAGCCCCACGAGGTTGTAGGCCAGAGAGATGAAGAGTCCTGCGCGGACTAGGTTCATACTCGTGCGGGCATAGGTGAGAAACTGGTCCAGCCGGGAGAAGGCCTGGGCGTCGAGGATGGCGTCGCAGGCGGGGGAGAAGGTGTCTACATTCTCAGAGAGGGCGATGCCCACATCGGCGCCCTGCAGGGCGCCAGCATCGTTGAGGCCGTCGCCAGCCATGAGAACCTTTTCTCCTGTCGCCTGTAGCGAGGCCACGTAGGCGAGTTTATCAGCTGGCGCTTGCTGAAAGCGCATCGGGCTGCCGGCCGGAAAGAAGGCCGCGAGGGCCTCCCGTTCCCGGTCGTTGTCTCCGGATACAAGGGATAGCTTCATGCGGCGGGAGAGGCTTTTCAACAGTGGCTGCAGGCCTTCCCTGTACTCGGTATCGAGCACAAAGCGGGCGACCGTCTTCCCGTCCACACTGGCCCAGGTCCCCTTTTGATCGGGCTGTTCGCTCGTTTCCTCATGGACAAAATCCCAGCGCCCCAGGCGCAGGGCGTGGCCGTCTACCATGCCAGACAGGCCAGCCCCGGGAACTTCCTGAAAATCAGATACCGAGAGATGGTCTGAGGCAGCCAGTGCCGCCTCCACCGCCCGGCTCACCGGGTGGCTGGACTGCCGGGCGAGGGTAGCGATCAGGTCCCGGGTGCGGGGGTCCAACTGGCCTTCCACCCGCAGCTTGCTGTCAGGGTTTTTGTGGGTAAGGGTACCCGTTTTGTCAAAGACAGCATGGGTAATCCGGGACATTCGCTCAATGACGCCAGTATGCTTGAGGTACAGATGGGCCCGGCCCAGGATGCGCATGGCATTGCCGAGGGTGATGGGCTCGGTAAGGGCCAGGGCGCAGGGGCAGGCGACAATCAGGACGGCCGTGAAGACATTGGCGGCCATGCCCGGGGAGTCGGCCCACCACCAATACAGACCGGCCAGGAAGCCTACCGTCAGAATGGCGAAGGTGAAGCGGCGACCAATCCGGTCGATAAAGCGGTGCATGCCCTGCTGCTGATCCTTGTCGAAGACAGTATGGTTCCACAGCTGGGTCAGGTAGCTCTGTGAGACCTCCTTGACGAGCGTGAGCTCGATAGCTTGCCCTACCTGTCGCCCGCCGGCGTAGATGAGGTCGCCAGCGACCTTGCGTACGGGTTCCGATTCGCCCGTCACAAAGCTGTAGTCAATCTGGGCTTCTTCGCTCAGTAAGAGCGCGTCGGCAGGGACCAACTCCTGATTGCGGACCACGATGGTGTCGCCGGGAGAAAGGTCGGTGATGGCCACGCTTTCTTCCTGGCCAGCGGCTTTGCGGGTCGTAGATACCGGAAAGTAAGCGGTGTAGTCCCGCTCGAAGGATAGGCGGTCGTAGGTCTTATTTTGAAACCAGCGGCCAGCGAGGAGGAAGAAGACCAGCCCGGCCAGGGAGTCCATATATCCCGAGCCCGTATGGGCGAGGATCTCGAACAGGCTGCGGCTGAAGAGGACAATGATTCCCAGGGATACGGGCACATCTATGTTGAGGTAGCGCTGTCGGAGGCCTTGCCAGGCAGAGACGAAAAAGACGGAAGCGCTGTAGAAAGCAACCGGCAAGGCCAGGAGGATATTCAGGTAACCGAAAAACTGCCGGAAGATGGTCTCATCGGGACGCAGGCCCAGATACTCCGGAAAGCTGAGCAGCATGATGTTGCCAAAGCAAAAACCAGCTACGCCCAGACGGAAATAAAAGGCTTTGTTGTTGCGTTTGGGGCTTTTCTTGCCCAGGTCGTCCAGGTGGATTTCCGGTTCGTAGCCGATGGTGGACAGCAGATTGACCAGTTCGCGGAGCGAAACGGCATCGGGTTTGAAGGTGAGGTAAACCTCCTTGCGCAGGAAGTCCACGCGGGATTGTAGCACCCCCTCCCGGAGTTTATATAGATTTTCCAGCAGCCAGATACAGGAAGCGCAGTGGATCTTGGGGACAAAGAAGGTCACCCGGACGACGTCCCCGTCGGCAAAGTCCAGGAGTTTTTGCTGGATGTCGGGGTTGTCCAGATAGGCAAAAGCCTCTGCGTCTTTGCGGCCCTTGAGCTGTATGCCGGGATGCTGCTCAATGTCGTAATAGGTGCACAGATCGTTTTGCTGGAGTATTTCATACACCAGTTTGCAGCCTTCGCAGCAGAAATGCTTGTCCTCGATAAAAATAAGGGCATCGGGACAGCGGTCCCCGCAGTGATAGCAGGTGAGGGCGCCGGTTTCGGGAGGGACGGTTTGCCCCTCGGTGGATGTGGATGAAGTACGTGACAAAGCGTTTGAAATCGATAAAGCCGATCCGGGGCCATATTAAGGATATCTCCGGGAAGGGCGAATGATTTTTCTCATCTTCTGGCATGGGCAAAAGGCGATGCGTGCCATCTGCTTCTTCCCAGGCCTCCGCTTTGATTTTTATCACTTTGGGGATTGCCTCAAATCATCCCGGGGACAAGGGGGGTTCGGTACTTTGACTTACCGTACAAGGCTGTAGCTATCATCTGAATAGCCCTTGCGGCAAGGATATGCTCTATATCTAGCCGGCTGCCTGACGGCCCACTTTTACTAATGCTCATGCTATGCCTCGCAAGTCACAGCCAACTGCCCCCCTCAAGGATCGCCTGCGTGCCTCCAGTCAGGTGCGTAATATCCTGCTGCCGACCGACTTTTCGCCGGTCTCGCACAATGCCTTCATCTATGCACTGCACTTTGCCGAGCAGCTCGGCGCGGAAATTACCCTCTTCCATGCCTATCAGGACACGCCGGTTACTCCGGGCATTGTGCCTGAAGCCTTTGTAGACGCCTTGCGCAACGACAAGATCGAAGCGGCCCAAAAACAGTTTGAGGCCTATGAGGCCGAGGTCCGGGATGCCTTTGACAACCCGATCCCCGTCAAGACCTTGTTGCAGGCCGGCCGGGCGGCCGAGACCATCGTATCGCTGAGTGAGCGAGGCGACATAGACATGATCGTCATGGGGACGCTGGGGGCTGAAAGCATGGCGGAGAAGCTCTTTGGTAGCGTGACAACCCGGGTCATTGAGTCTGCCTCCTGTCCGGTACTGGCCGTACCTATGGGCGTGCAGTTCGAGCCCATTGGGCATATGCTCTACGCGACCAATTTTGAAGAAGCTGATTTTCAGGTGATTGATCGTCTGCTGGGATATGCCGATGTATTTCAGGCCCGGGTGTCTTGTGCCCATATCCAAAGCGAATCCGAATACTGGAGCCGTCTGGACCGGTCCTTTTTTGAGCGGATCTACCAGCTGGAAATGGAACAGGATCAGGTCGCTTTTTACTCGATCAACTCCACCGACATCGTGGTGGGCCTGCAGCGTTTTATCGCTGCCAACAAGGTTGACATGATCGTCATGCTTTGCCATCAGCGGCCAGTGGTCAGCCGCCTACTCACCGAGAGTCTTACCCGGGCGATGACGCTCCACACCGATGTTCCGCTCATGGCCTTTCACTTTTAGGCTGTCGGTTCAGGTCGGGTCTTGTAACTTGCCTTACTGAAAGCGCTCAAGGAGTTGCTTGAAGCGAGGATCTTCCTGATAGGCTTCATAGGCCTTATCCTGAGTGAGTTCCATGGTGGGATACTCGTTTTCCAAGGCCAGTTCGATGTGTTGGAAGAAAAGCTCGTCTTCCTCCTGGCGGGCATAGATCTTGGCGAGTGTGCCATAGCGCAGCCCTTCGTCTGGCTTGATTTCCAGAGAGCGCTCGATGTCCTCTATCGCCTCCTGGTAGCGACGCTGCATAAAGTAGATAAAGCCACGATAGTACCAGGCGTCGGCCAGACGGGGATCATTTTCCACCGCCAGGGAGTAATTGCGAATCGCGCTGGGGTAATTTCCAGCCTTGCGAAAGAGGTCTCCCAAGTTGTTGTAGGCCTGGGCATGCCGGCGATCCAGGCGAATGGCTTCGTTGAAGTCGCGGACGGCCCCGTCAAAGTCTTCTTTGATCACCTTAATCTCGCCTCGCTTGTTATAAGCATCCGCATAGCGCGGATTAAGGCGAATAGCCTCGTTGTAGGCCAGCAGGGCCTGGTCATAGGCCTCCAGACCTTGTTGCAGCACTCCCTGGCTATAGTAGGCATCCGGCAGATTCGGATCCAGATCCAGGGCTTTGGTGAAGTCTTCTAAGGCTTGATTCACTTTGCCCATCTCGCGATAGAGGAGGCCGCGGAGGCAGTAGGTACGGGCGCTATCGGGCTGCTGCCGGATCACACGATTGTAATCTACCAGGGCTTGGTTGAGCTGCCCCAGCTCCTGGTACACCACGCCCCGCTGCAGGAGCGGCTTCATGCCTTTGGCCCCCAGGCTGATGGCCTGGGAGAGGTCCTCAAGGGCAGATTGTGGATCATTTTCCTGAATGGCCAGCGCGGCCCGACGCAAATAGGCGGTGGTGTCCTGCGCTTGCAGTTGAACTGCGGACGTATAGGCTTCTTGCGCTTTCTCGACCTCTCCCCGATCTCGATAGATATCGCCAAGCAAGAGATAGGGCTCTGGTAGCAGGGTCCCCCACTCCAGGGCTTCCTCGAAATCTCTCCGGGCGGTATTGGGGCTTTGGCCGGCCATGTAAGCCATTCCCCGGTACACATAGGCATCGGCCAGGGTCTTGTCCAGGTTGATCGCCCGGCTCAGGTCTCGGCGTGCGGATACATCGTCGCCCTGGGCCAGATATACCCGACCTCGTACCAGGTACGCTTGGGCATAGCGGCGGTCCAGTTGGAGGGCTGTATCGGCATAGGCCAGAGCCGCGTCATACTGTCCCTGCTCAAGAGCCAGCAAGCTGCGATAGTAGAAAGGAAGGGGATCTTCCTTATCCAGTACAGTTGCGGCTTCAAAGTCGGCCTGGGCAGAGTCGGTCTGTCCCAGCTTGCTCCAAGCCTCCCCCCGCAGGCAGTAAGCCTGCGCGTGGCCGGGCTGCCGGTTGATAAGCTCGGAGTAGTCGCTGACCGCGGCACGGTACGCGCCTGTCGCCACTTGCAACTGCCCCCGCAGCAGCCAGGCTTCGCCATAGGCAGGGCGGAGCCGCAGGGCTTCGGAGAGGTCCGAAATCGCTGCGTCCAGGGCGTTAAGCTGTCGGTGGGCCAGGGCCCTGGCATAATAGGCCTCTGCCACGGGCGTCCCTTCTATGACACGGGTATAGGCCTTGACGGCCTCCCCCCAGGCCTCCTCTTCGCGCAATATATCGCCCCGGAACAGTAGGGCCGGGGTATAGGTAGGGTCAAAAGCCAGCGCCTGATCAATGTCGGCATAGGCCTGTGTCTGGTTGCGGCGCTGGTAATGCCAGCGAGCCCGCAGGTAATAAGCCTCGACGTAGGACGAATCCAGTGTGAGGGCCCGGTCATAGTCCCGCTTGGCGTCATAAGGCCGGCTGATCTCGGCAAACGTACGTCCTCGGCCTACATAGGCCGGTACCAGATCGGGATACTCCCGGATGAGGCCATTGTAGTCGGACAGGGCCTGCATCGGGTCGCCCAGGCTGAGATAAAGGGCGCTGCGGCTGAGTCGCGCCGGGATCAGTCCCGGATCGATGGACAGGGCCCGCTCGTAGTCGGCCAGGGCAGAGTCGGCCAGACCCAGCCGCTGCCGCAAGGCAGCGCGGGCGAGATAGCGGTCCGGGTCGTTGGGCTGGGCCTGGATCAACTCATCGTAATACTGCTCGGCCTGTGCATACTGCCCCGACTGCTCATAGCAGGTGGTTAGCTTGGCGGATAGAAGATGGCGCACAGCCCGGTGGTCGGCCTCAATCCGACCCAGCAGATCAATTGCGGCATCGTAATCCCCTTGTTGCATGCGGCGGTCGGCCAGGGCCCAGTACAGGATGGCATCAATATTCTGTAGCAGGGGAGTCGCCTCGCCGGCAAGATCCGCCACCCGTAGATGGCGAAAATCCTCTGAACCTAGCAGAAAGGCTTGTTCGCCTGACCCTCCCGGGCTGTAGTAGCGCACGTCTACTACTTGCTCACCACTTGTCTCTTCACGGTAATAGTGTCCCCACACGACGAGGTCGGCTTGGCATACGCCGGCCATGTCTTGCAGCAGTGGCTCGTCTTTGCCACAGGCGCGGAGCAATTTGGTGCGCTTGGTGGTAACTGTCAGGCCTTCTGCTTCGATCAGGTCGCGGATGTGTGCCTCAATGCGATCCTGATACATGGGGTCGACCTCAGTGCAGGAGGGATAGTTCTGAAAGGGGAGCAGGAGTACCCGGTAGCGCGGATCGCCATCGGAGAAAGGACAGTCCTGAGATGCGTCCGCGGTGGGTCCTCCGGAAAACCAGTTCCGCATCGAAGGGAAGACCAGCATCAACAGACCGAAGAAGGCGACTACACCCATGAGGCCGTAGAGACCCTTTCGTAGGCGGAGCGGCCATGCCGACGGGACTTCTGGCTCCGGGGCTACCCGTGGCTTTTTGATCGGTCGCCGCCGGCCGGGCTTGCGCCGTGGGCGAGGGGATTCGGGCTGATGGTATGACCATTCGCCACCCAGGGGCTTCTCCTCCGGGGCGTCTTCGGGCTCAGGCTGTTCCTCGTCGGCGGGCAGCTTTTCCTCCGGGGCGTCTTCGGGCTCAGGCTGTTCCTCGCCGGTGGGCAGCTTTTCCTCCGGGGCGTCTTCGAGCTCAGGC
>RFHL01000327.1 GCA_003696875.1 Bacteroidota bacterium
GGCTTGGGACAAAGCTTCCCCTTTTAGGGAAAGCCTAACCACCTCTTGAAGGTTCGACTCCTTCTCCTGCAGCTCGCGAGTAGTAGTAGTCCTTTTAGTGATCCCCGGAGATGTTCCCATCCCGGGGATTTTTTTGTTTGATAACCCAAAAGCGGCTGCCTCGAAAGGAGGCAGCCGCTTTTGATGGGTGCGATGGGGCCGATCAATAGTGCACCAGCCGCTGGCTTTGCCGCTGACTGCCTGCGTCGATCTGGAGTAGGTACATGCCAGCGGGCAGATCGCTCAGGTCCAGGCGGCGCTGATGCGCCCCGGGGATGAGTGTCTCTGCGGGCAGCTGGCGCAGCACCCGCCCCTGCAGGTCTCGCAGAGACAGCTGCACGCTTTCCGCTCGCTCCAGTTCAAAAGCCAACTCCACCTCGTTTGGGGCGGGGTTGGGGTAGAGTGCGAGGGTTGCCAGGTCTCCGGGATGCGGCGCCGAGAGGTTGAGGTCCCGGGCTCCGGTACCGTACCATACTCCCCATTTGGCCTGGTCGATGAGGATGCTGGCATTGCCGGAGGGGCTGATGCCATCGGCCGCCAGGGCGATGAGGCCCACTACATCGTCCAGGCTGCCTTGCTCCTGTGCATTGAAGAGCAGGCGGTCGTCCAGACGGGAAAAGTGCGGCACCCCGAGGATATCCTGGTAAAAGATGTCGGCTGTTTCCCCCGTCTCAATGTTGCCCGCCATCACGGTGACGTAGTTGGTGTTTTCATCAAACATGTCGAAGGCGATGAGCTCGGGCGAGTTTTGGGAAAAGACGGCATTGCCTACACTCACGCCCTCGGGCAGGCTGGAAAAGAGCTTGGCGATGGTCCCATCACCAAAGGTCTGGCTGGCGTTGTCCCACACCCGGATGAAGCCCACATCCCAATATTCCAGGTCCGGGCCGGTGTTGCGCTCCAGCCGGTTGAAGGCGTCATACATAACGTATTGGCCACTGTAGTCAAAGGTGATGGCATCGGCGTAGAGCACGCCGCCGGCATTGAGGCCGCCATTGGCGGTGGTGGGGTTGTAGAGGCGGTATTTGACTCCGTTGCCGGTATTCAGATCAAAAACATAGATGGAGGTATCTACATAAGTCGAGACCGCGGCGAGGCGGTTGCCATCCTTGGAGATGGCGACATTGTCCCACTCGGGATAGGTGCTCAGTGTGGTCTCATATGGACTGGAGGGGTCCATGCTGATGTAATAGATATGTTTGTCGGTGCCAATAAAGGTACCGGCGCTGCCGTCGTCAGTCACACTCACCCGCGTCTGGGGCAGGGTGGTGCTCAGGGCCTGGGCATTGTTGCCGTTGGCATCGGTGCGCTGGATCGTAGTCTGGACAGAGGGATCGGTATTGAAACTCACGATGAAGTCCTGACCAGGATTGGTAGGGAGATCAATGGGGTCCGTGGTCGGGGCATCGCCGACGATTCCCACCTGGTCAAAGGCACTGGCGGCGGCCAGCACCTCGCTGGAACCGGGCCCGTAGAGGTCTTCGGCAGCCTGAATGACGGCGATGCGGCAGTCGGTAAACTGCGATGAGCGGGTCAGGTACTGGGAAAGGGCGCGGTAGTAGACCTGCTCACCTTTTTGTTTGGCGGCCTGGTTGCCGCCCATACCGGTGACAAAGAGGTAGAAGGCATGGTTGACGATGCCGCTGTTGATGTGCACGCCGCCATTGTCCTCGTTGCCAGTGTAAAGCTGGTTCATGTGCTTGGGCTGGTAGCCCGGGGAATTGAGGTTGTTGCCCCCCTGATTGGGGTTGACAAAGCTGCGGAGCGCGCCGGAGGGGTAGTAGGTACTATTGACCACCGTTTCGCCCAGCAGCCAGTCGTCCCGGTCGATCATGACCGCAAAGACATCGGCAAAAGACTCATTCAAGGCGCCGGATTGGCCCTGGTATTCGAGATTGGCGGTTTCCTGGATGACTCCGTGGCTCATCTCATGGCCGCCTACGTCCAGCGAGCCGGCCAGCGGCCCGAAGGCTACGTCTCCATTGCCATAAAACATCGCGGCCCCGTTCCAGAAGGCATTGTCCAGACCGCTGCCGTTGTCATCGGCGACATTGATAAAGGAATACACATCACCTCCCTGCCCATTGATGGAGCTACGCCCAAAGGTATTGCGGAAGTAATCATAGGCCAGATGAGAGTTGTGGTGGGCCGAGACGGCGGTGGGGGCCCAATTGTTGGCGCTGCCGGAGGTGATATCCGAGAAGCTCGGATCATCAAGATTGGTATTGTTGAGGTCGGCCGTCAGGATAAAGCCATCCCCATTGTCGGGGAGGGCATTGCTGGGGCCGGTATACATGTCCTTGGAGGCATCGAGGAGATAATAGGTCCCGTTGGGGGCCTGAAAGAGATTCAGGCTACGCACCACGCCATTGAGGTCGGCGGCCGAGCCGGTTGTGGGGCCTACGGAGCAGGTGTGGTCATAGCGGTGCAGGATGTCCCCGGTGAGGGCATCGACAAAGTACTCCCAGTGGTGCAGCACATTGGGCCGCAGGCTGATGTGCCAGGTGAGGTGAGGGTTGGGGGCCTGTGGCGGGTGGTAGATGACCAGCTCGGCCGGGGCCTGCGTGTAGTCGAGGATCTCCTGCCAGGCCGGCGGGATGTCCTGTACCGGCACCAGGGTGCCGGCATCGGCCAGGGCGAGCCCCCGGGCGGCGTCTGCGTCGAGGCTAGGGGTGGTGCTCAGCCCCTGAGGGGTCGGCTGGTAGCGCCCGTTCAGGCGGATTTCCTGCTGGGGGGTGAAGTGCACGATGACTTCGGCTCCGTAGACGGGCACACCTTGCCAGACCTGTTGCATACGCACGTGCGTATGGCCCAGGGCATCCTGCTCGTGGCGCTGGAGCGCAAATTCGGTACTGGGCTGGGCGACGCCCAGCCGGGCGGCGACCTGCTCCAGGTGGGTCAGGGCTGCCGCTTCCGCCTCGGCGCCGCTGGCAAAGGCCCGCGTGCCGTGGCTACGGTCCGGGGTCCGCAGATGAACGGGGATGCCCTCCGGGCGGGTCGGGAATAGCGGCCGCGCCTGTGGGCTGTGGAGACGCGCGGGGAGCGCGTCCATCTTGGCGGGCAGGGCCGTGTGGCCCTGCCGGGACTGGGTGATCGGTGTCTGTACGGTCCCGGGGACGGGCGTCGCCCGCCGGCCGTGAAAGGGGTTGGCCTGGGCCTGGGCCAGTTGGGGGGCCGACAGGACCATCAGCAAGAGGAGATAGGAAAAAGGGGAGATAGCAGTTTTCATCATGGTGGAAAACGTGGAGGATGAGACGAAAAATCAATCGGGAACCGGGCGGAAAAAGGGAAAGGGATGGGCCGGGTCAGGCTTCGCAGAAGCCTGATACCCGGCCGATAGAAAGGATGACGGGCAGGATGCCCTTTATTCACTTTGGATTTCACTTCGCAGGACCAGAAGATACATTTTTTCCCTCAATCCCCGACGATGACGCTGAAATCCTTGCCGATGACATAGGAGGTGCGCCCGTCGCTGCCCCCGCCAATGTCGGTGTAGCCATTGCGGTAGAAGCTGCTGCCCCCTCCGCCTGATCGCTGGCCGGTGGCGGCAGCCAGTTGCACCAGATTGGCCAGCATCGGCCCGCCTTCCAGCCCTACGTTGCCGTAAGGATCCAGCCAGTAGCGGCCCGGATACACGGGGGTAAACTGCTGGAGGAAAGCAATTTCCTGGGCATTGAGGCGGCGGCCATTAAAGAAGACCTCCGAGGTGCCGCCCGAGGCGTGGGCCTGTAGCGGTCCCCCCAACTGCAGTTGGGGAAGGATCTGCCCCATGGCACTACCGCCTTCCATGCCCCATAGCCCCGAGATGGGGTCGTACCAGTAGCGACCCGGTTGCACCTGCACCTGATACCGTTGTTCGTAGACGTGCAGATCTGCTTCCGGGACCCGGAGGCCGTTGATATAGACCACACGCCCCTGGGGCGGGTCGGCTTCAAGGGCGGCCTCGGTTGCCACCGGCAGGTCCTCCCCACCCGCTGCGCGGGTGTCGGAGGGGGAGCAGGCACTCAGATTCAGCGCGGCGCCACAGGCGCCGATCAGCAGGAGAAAGAAGGTGATTCGTGACATGAGAATAGGTTTTTTTCTCATAGTCGGTGCATGGGCGTCCTTCATCACCTTTGCGGCTTACATTTCTGGGTTGACCTTGGCCGTCAGGTCCTTGTATAGCGACAGAATCTCCTCGGGTACCTGGGCGCCGGGGGCTCCCCACACACTGCGGGCCGAGTCTGTCTCGGTACGGTATTCCAGAAAATAATAGAGGTTGCCGGGTTGCATGAGGGGTTTGGTGGCGAGGTCTAGGTCTTCGATCCGGGCAAAGAAGGCCTTTCGCTCGGCACGCGGCACCTGCCACAGATACGTAAGACTATCGGGCCGGGAGGTGTGCCGGTAGAGATGTCCCTTTTCGAGCAGGGTGTAGGTGGTGACGGCGCCGGTGATTCCGCCGCCAGATCCGAAGCGGATCTGCGGGCCTTTGGCCTGGCCAGGGAGGGGGAGGCTGCTTTTGCAGGCGAAGACGAGCCACAGGGATAGGCCCAGCAAGTGAACGATGCGCATAGGTGGAAGGAGATAAGGGTGAGAAAGGTAATATAAGTAAGATCTTCAAAACCCCATACCCCGGTTTTGGGGGGAGGAAAAGCCTGGGTTTCCTGTATAAAAGGGGAGGCTTTTCCCGCCTGCCGCTGGCCGGCAGGGCCACATAGACGGTGTAGGAAGGGCGCTCACTATGAATTGGAAATGGCTCAAAAAAACGATAGTTTTCATATCGCAAGAAGCACACATCACGGGCCCTGGGGTATCCCGGGAAACCGCGTATGCCTATGGCCAACTCATCCGATACCCGGCACCTTCAGGGGGGCATTGCCCCCGAACTGGAATTAATGGCCGGGGTTGGAAGCTGGACTTGGGATGCCCAAAAGGATGTTTTTCAATGCTCCGCTGGCTTATTGGCGATTTTTGGTCTGGAAGAGGCCCCCACTTCGCCCCCTGAACTGTGGGCCTGCATACACCCGGGCGATCGACAGGAGACACGCCCCCGCCTGGAACAGGCGCTGCAGGGGCACACATCCTGCAGCGTGCAGTACCGTCTGCTGAAGCAGCCGGACCGCTGGATCCGCGAGAAAGTGGCCCGCTCCGAGGGCGCGGGGTCAGCGCTCATATTGGGGGTGGTGCAGGATATCAGCGAGGAGGTCAGGAACCGCTTTGATTTGGTCAAGCATGTCGATCACCTCGGCCTGGCCCAGCGCCTGTCCGGTATGGGATCCTGGGAATATGATCCCGAAACCAGGGACCTATGGGTCTCTGATGGGTTTTATCGCCTCTTTGGACTCAATCCTGCCACCGACCGGATTGATCTGGACTTTTTGAAAGGCCTTGTCTCTCCGGGTATGCTGGATACCCTTACCCGAAATGTAAGACTAGGGGGAGAAGATGGGCGGATTGAATTTACCCACGTTCACCGCTTGCCTTCGGGACAGATTCGCCATTTTTGGGTGTCAGGGCAGTTTGTGCCGCGGGCCAATAGGAGCAGAGGCGTGCTGGTGGGGGTGGTGCAGAATGTAACCGCCCGGCAGGCACTGGTACGGCGCCTGCAGGAAAGTGAATCTCGCCTGCGGCTGGCGGTCAAGGGCGGAAACCTGGGAGTATGGGACTGGCACGTCCCTTCGGGGCGGGTGATCTTTGATGAGGGATGGGCCGAGATGTTGGGGATGAAGCTGGATCAGGTGCCGCAGCACATCGATGCCTGGGCCAAGCGGGTACATCCCGATGATTGGGAGCATGTACAGGCGGTGTTACAGGCCCATTTCCGCCGTGAAACCTCTTTGTATGAGTGTGAGCATCGCGTACTAGGCGAAGACGGCATCTGGCGCTGGATCATGGACCGGGGTGAGGTGGTCGAGTGGACAGCGGAAGGGGAGCCTATCCGCATGGTGGGGATTCATATGGAGATCTCCCGTCTCAAAGAGACGCAGCTGGAACTGGAGCGAAGCGAGGCCAACCTGACGGCCTTGCTGGATGCATCGCCGGATCTTTTTGTCCTGACCGATCGGGATTGCAAGGTGATCCGGGCCAATCGGGTATTCTGGGAGAAAGTCCTGGGCGCCCAAACCCCCAGAGAGGAAGTCGTTCTGAAGGACATCTTTCCCGCTGAGGAGCAGGGTGAGATTGGTCAGGTTTTCAATCAGGTCTGGAATGGGTATTCCGTCTATTGCAGCCGCAAAACCCATCTGTTTGGGGCTCAGGAAGCAGTGCTTACCTGTCACCATGTGCCGGTTCGCCGGTCGGACGGGACCATCTTTGCGATGGCCTCCAGCATGGTTGACCTGACCAACAAACTAACCGTACAGCGGCAGCTGGCCGACCTCAATGAACGCCTGCAACTGGCGCTGAAGGCCGGGAACATCGGCGTATGGGACACCGATATGGTGAAAGGGGTGAACCTATGGGATGAGGGGATGGCGGCCATCTACGGCATTGATTTAGCCGAATTTGACCCGACGCCCTATGCCTGGTTGCGCTATATGCACCCCGATGATATGCCCCGGCTGGAAGCTTTGGATCAGCAGATGCAGCAGCATAAGGACACCCGCTTTTTTCGGGTCCAGTTCCGGATCGTACGGCCCAATGGGGAGATTCGGCATGTTCTTAGCCTGGCCCATGTACACCGGGATTCCCTGGGCGATATCACGCGTATGGTAGGGATCAACTGGGACGAAACCGACAAAGTCGTAGCCCAGGAGGCTCTGATCAGCCTCAATGCCCGCCTGGAAGAGGAAGTGCTGCAGCGCACCCAGGAGTTGCGAGCGTCCAATGCCGAGCTGGAGCATTTTGCCTATTCCGTCTCGCACGACTTGCGCACCCCCTTGCGGCACCTGACCAGTTTCTCGCGCTTGCTCCACCGGCGGCTTGAAGGCCAGCTGGAAGGCGAAAACCTTGAGCTCTTGCTGTTTCTGTATGAGGCGGCAGAGAAGATGCATCGACAGGTGGAGGACCTGCTCGCCTACTCCCGGATTGGGCGTAAGGAGATTCATCCTCAGTGGGTTGAGCTGGAGGGCATGGTCAAGGATATCTGGGAGGCCGCCCTATTGGCCCTGCCCGATCCTGAGCGGGCAAGCCTGCAGATCGATTCTCTGGGGCAGGTATATGCCGACCCACTCCTGTTGGAGCAAGCCCTCCAAAACCTGGTGGGCAATGCCCTCAAGTACTCCGCCGCGAAGCCCCGGATCTTCGTGCGGATTACGACCCAGTCTACTCCAGAGGGGACAGTGCTGGCGGTGGAGGACAAGGGAATCGGCTTTGACATGCGCCACCACGACCGGATTTTCACGGTCTTTCAGCGCCTTCATACCGAGGAGGAATACGAGGGCAACGGCATTGGCCTGTCCAATGTCCAGCGGATTGCCAAGCGCCATGGCGGCCGGGTTTGGGCCGAAGGCGTACCGGGAGAGGGGGCGACTTTTTTCCTGCTTTTCCCTGATCCTGACCCCGAAGAGGAGGCCTTGTCGCAGGTTAAAGGTTCTCGTCAGGCCTCCAGATAGCGGCTGCGAAAAGCCGCATGCTGCTCATCGGTCCCCAGAACGAAAAGCCGGTCCTCGCCCCGTAGCGGTTCGCTGGCCCGGGGATTCAGCTCCACGGGATGATCTCCCCGTTTCAGGCCCAGTACCAGGACGCCGGTATGGGACCGGATGTGAAGCTCGGCGAGGGTGCTTCCCAGCAGCTTGGGGTAGGGGGCACAGGGAATATCTTCCAGGTGCAGGTTGGTGGGGCCGGTCCCGGAGATGAGGTCTACAAATTCGACCAGGGCAGGGCGGGTGATGAGGTTGACCATCTTGCGGCCACCCATCATATTGGGGACGATGACCCGATTGGCGCCCGCCCGGCGCAGCTTGGAGATCGAAGCCTCCTGCGAGGCTCTTGCTACGATATACAGCCGGGAGTTCATCCCCCGGGCGGTGAGGGTGATATAGACGTTCTCCGCATCGGTGGAGAGGGCGGTCACCAGGCCGCGGGCGGCCTGAATGTTGGCTTCTTCCAGCACATCCTCCTGCGTGGCGTCTCCCTTCACGATGAGCACATCGTGATGCTGCCGAAAATCCGCGATGACGGCCTGATTGGATTCTACAATCACGAAGGGTTGCCCTTGCCGCAGCAGCTCAGCGGCGGCTTCGCTCCCGTTGCGGCCCAGGCCGCAGATGATGATGTGATTCTTGAGTTTGGCCACCTTTCTGTTTACTTGGTACAGATTGAATACTTGCCGGATTTCCCCCTCTACGACAAAGGTGGTGATGGTCGTGATGGCGTAGATGAAGGTACCCGCACTGATGATAATCAGGAAGATAGAAAAAATCTTGCCCTCCGTGGTCAGGTCCCGGATGGTCCCGAACCCGACCGTACTCATGGTGATGATCGTCATGTAGATGGCATCAACGAGGGTATAGCCCTCAATCAGCACGAAGCCGATGGTGCCAAAGAGCGAAGTGAACAGCAGCAGGGCCGATGCCTGTACCAATTGCCGGATGGAAGAGCCCCAGTCTACATGCGCCATAGTGAGCGATTGTGGGGCCTAAAATACGAATACTTTTGTCATTCGCGGGGCTTATCACGCTGCCTGCCCGGGCGCACGCGTCTGCGCCAGCTTGTTTGACTGCCTGGGTTTTGGGGCCGGGCTTGTCCGGCCGGGGAAGGGGGCGGCGAGCGATCAAGGAATTTCCATAAAGATGCAGATTTTGTTTGGTGCAGAGCAAAACATCCCCTATCTTTGCCTCCGCAATTAGCCGAAAGGCGCTTCCGGGGCATTAGCTCAGTTGGCTAGAGCGCTACACTGGCAGTGTAGAGGTCAACGGTTCGAATCCGTTATGCTCCACCGGAAAGATAAGCCAATGAATAGCAGTGGCTTATCTGCGTTTAAAGACAATGCTACGGACCCAACTGGTTTTGGCGCCCCTCAGGTAGACGCCATGGAACCCGAAAAAAGGTCTCTTTCAGCCCCAGATTCGGCTCTTCGACGGAGGCAGTGACCCCTCCTCGAAGTGATGGTATCATGCCAAGCGCCACCGGCGCTCAAAATGCCGCAAATCCAGCGGCGCCCCCCTCTTTGGGCTTGTTAGACATGTACATACGGCAGATGGGCGTGGGACCTGGCCGAGCCGGCCAGTGGATCCCCGGTTTTGTGATCGGCAGGTTTTTTGAAGCCGGTCGTGCGCAGCGAATGCAAGTCGGGTTTACATGGACAACAGTACGGCAAGCGTCTCACAACTATTGTTTCGAATATTTCGTTTATTTCACGTATACTGCGTACAACAATATTTGTAGCAATAGCAATGCATTTATGTACTCACTAGAAAATGTAAGCAAACCCTCAAAGGAAGAGCAGGAAGTAGCTATGGAATCCTACAGCGCCCTTAGGGCTGTGCTGGATCAACTGCGTACGGATAAGCCGGAGATTGAGATTGAGGAAACCAAGGAAAGGATTAAGGTTCCCCTCAGTGCGCTAAAGCTATTGGCTCAGATCTTGGAAGCTACCAGTCGAGGGAAGCCTGTCTCGATAGTACTCATCGCCATGGAAATGACGACCCAATCGGCGGCCGACTTATTGGGGTGCTCTCGGCCGCACCTCGTGAAGCTCTTGGAGGAGGGGGAAATTCCCTTTTTCAAGGTGGGGAGGCACAGACGGGTAAAGTTTGAAGATGTGGTTGCATACAAGAAGCGGATGAAGGAAAAGCAGAAGGATTTGATCATCAAAATGATGCAGGCAGACGAAGAATCAGGATTGTATGATACATAGCATCCGCTTTACCTGTGTTTTGGACACCAATGTCATCTACCCCCTTGAAGTCCGTGACCTGCTCTTCTGGTTTGCTCATTATGACCTGTATACCCCCAAGTGGAGTAAGCACATCTTCTCAGAGTGGGAAGAGGTAATGAGGCGGAGAGGGGTAAGGGAAGATGAGATAAAGAAGCGGCTGGCTGTCGCCAATCAGGCATTCCCGGATGCGATGGTAGAGAACTATGAGCCATTGATTGCGGGACTGAGCTTGCCTGATGAAAAGGACCGGCATGTATTAGCGGCTGCGATAAAAACGAATGCCAACCTTATCATTACCAATAATTTGAAGGATTTTCCCGAGTCGCTCCTGTCTGCCTACAGCTTATCTGCAAAGAGCGCGGATGATTTTCTGGCAGATACCATTGATCTGAACAGCGAAACAGCTGTTGAAGCCTTCCGGGAATTGGTACTCTACAGGCGAAATCCTGATCTGGACGCATACCAGGTGTTGGATCGATTCAGAAAAAATGGATTGAAGAATACGGCCAATTTTTTACATTCGCTTCTTTGAATCGTCTTGATCGATTTGCCGGAGTACACTGGCTGCGATGGCGTACCTATTCCTATCCGGACCCCCGGCAATATCGTGATCGGACAGACTGGTGATCCGGGATCAGGCCCAGGTCAAGTTTGTGAGCAGCGGCCAGCCCGGGCAGCTGCGCCTCAAGTGCGCCCAGAACCGGTACGAGGATGTGATCCTGCCGGTGTCGGAGGTGGTGGCGCTGTATGTGGTGCGGGGCAGGGTGGGGGGGTGTGAGGGATCGGAAGAGAAGGGTACAATATATGGCAAAGGATAAAAAAGAAGAAAGGCCTCCAATTCCGAAACCTACTGAAAGGGCTGTTAGGCAAAGATGCGGATTCGGTTGCGTCATTTGTGGGCTGCCTCTGTATGAATATCACCATATGGAGGAATGGGCTACCGTCAAGGAGCATCAAGCGAGCAACATCACCTTGCTGTGTGATCAGCACCATAAGGAAGTGACCAATGGGCTTTTGCCAAAGTCCATGGTGGCAGACGCAAACAAAGACCCCATAAACTGGAAAACGGGGAGGTCAAAGCCTTACAGCTTGCATTATTCTGGACGGGAGGCGGAGGTTAGCATTGGTGGTGCTAAGTGTAAGCAGCAAGATGTAGGGCAGGGGGCGTATTTATGGCCGCTTGTAATCGACGGGTTTCCTGTGGTATCCGTTTTTCTGCAGGACAATCACTACCTGTTGAACATATTCCTTTTTGATAAGAATAACCGTTTGGGGATTTCTATTGTCGAGAATCAGCTGGTCTACAACTCTGGCTTTTACGATGTGCAGTTGACTGGAAGAAAGCTTACCATTAGGGAAAATTATCGGCAAATAATTTTTGATATTCGCTTTGATACACCCAGTACCATTACCTTTCTGAGAGCTTATGTA
>RFHL01000328.1 GCA_003696875.1 Bacteroidota bacterium
ATGTTAACCATAGCCAATTTTTATTGAAAATTAAATCGTTTTCGGAGCCTGTTTCGAACTTCAACAGAAATCACCATTTATAAACACCTGAGAGGACCAAAGAGTTGTGAAAAGTCTCGCGCAAAGGCGGGTGGCACCAACACAAAGCGGCTGATCCGAGAAGGTCAGCCGCTTTGTTTGTACCAAAAATGGGAGACATATCAGGGTTGGGCCTCCTCCGGCCGAAAGGCTTCGGCCGGGACAAGGGTCACTTCGGGGGCCTTGACCTCGCCGCCGTGGCCGGTATGCCCCGCATGTTGCCCTTTTTCCATCACCTGATGAAGCAGCGCCTCCGAGCTCAGGTCAATCTGCTTGAGGAAGGGCTTGGCGTAGAGGCCCATAAGGAACATCAGAATGATCAGGGGGATCATCAGGCCCACCTCGCGGAGGTTCAGGTCGCTGAGCTGACGGTTTTCGTCTTTGTCGAGCTTGCCAAACATCACCCGCCGGAACATCCACAGGAGATAGACGGCCGCAATGACCACGCCGGTCGCGGCGAGGATGGGGAAGATACCCGAAATCACCTCGGAGCGGAAGGAACCGACAAGCACGAGGAATTCGCCCACAAAGCCATTGAGACCGGGCAGGCCTACGGACGCCATGACCGTAATCATGAAGATGAGGGCAAAGCGGGGCATTTGGGTGGCGATGCCCTGGAAGTCCTTGATTTCGCGGGTGTGGCGACGGTCATAGATCATCCCCACCAGAAGGAAGAGGCCGCCGGTGCTGAGGCCGTGGCCAATCATTTGATATATGGCCCCGCTAAGGGCCTCCGTGGTCATGGCAAAGGTGCCCAGGACGATAAAACCCAGGTGAGAGACCGAGGAGTAGGCGACCAGCTTCTTGATGTCTTTCTGTACCATCGCTGCCATCGCCCCGTAGATGATGCCTACCACCGCAAGCACGCAGAGGTAGGGCGCAAATTCAATGGAAGCCGCAGGAAAGAGCGGGAGGCAAAAGCGTACCAGCCCGTAGCTCCCCATCTTCAGCAACACGCCGGCCAGGATGACCGAGCCCGCGGTAGGGGCTTGCACGTGCGCGTCCGGCAACCAGGTATGCAGGGGAAAAAGCGGCACCTTGACGGCAAAGGCCAGGGCAAAGGCCCCAAACAACCAGTGCTCGGCCGTGGTGGTGATGTCGGCGTACTGGGTCAGGAGCAGGTAATCAGTGGTGAAAAAAGCCCCGGTAAGGTCAGGCCGGCTGGCCAGCAGGTCAGGATGGTTGAAGTTCACATGGGCTCCCAGGTAAATGATCCCTACCAGCATCAGCAGGGAGCCGATCAGGGTATAGAGGAAAAACTTCAGCGAAGCATAGACGCGGTCTTTGCCACCCCAGATCCCGATGAGGAAGTACATGGGGATCAGTACCATCTCAAAGAAGACGTAGAAGAGCAACATGTCCAGCGACACGAAGAAGCCCAGCACCCCGACTTCCAGCAGGAGCAGCAGGGCATAGTAGGCGCGGGGGTGCTTGTCGACCGATCCCCAGGAAAAGTAGATCGAGATGGGGAAAATCAGCGTGGTGAGCAGCAGCAAGTAGATCGAGATGCCGTCCAGCGCCATGGTCATATTGATGTCGGCCCCTCCGATATCAAACCAGTTGTGGCTGAAAAACATGACGAAGCCGTTGTCAGCCAGGCCTTGGGTGTTGGCCAGCCCGAGGTATTGCACATAGAGGACAATGCTCAGGACAAAGGGCACCATCGACGTCCAGAAGGCGATGCGTTTGGACCATTGCTGGTTGCCGGAATTTAGGGCGGCGATGATAGCCCCTCCCAGCAAAGGGGAAAAGACCAAGAAGAGTAGTATTTGCTCACTCACAAGTACGGAGGTTTGATAGTTAGTGAAGGGCCTGGCCCACGGCGAACCAAAGTAATAAAAGTTTGCATATCTAGGCAATTGACAGCGCGGAAAAAGGCGGCCTCCCGGGAGGCCTATTCTCAATCCGTTCGGAATCTCATCCATACCTCCGGGATTACATATCCCTCCGATGGACGACATGCGAAGGCTCACCTTTGGGGAGTCGGGAGGCGAAACACTGCTCCCGCTTTCACCACTAAAGCTGTACATGATGAGATTCCGACTGCTGATGGGGTTGTGGCTTCTTGCCCTGCCCACGCTGAGCCAGGCTCAGCAACGACACACCCTGAGCGGCTATGTATATGATGCGGCCTCGGGAGAGGCCCTCACCGGGAGCACGGTGCGCATTCTGGGCACGGCCCATGGTACCTACACCAATACTTACGGGTTTTTTTCCCTCACCTTGCCGGAGGGGCGCTATCAGCTGGCCAGCAGCTACCTGGGCTTCATGGCCGATACCCAGTGGATAGACCTGCGCCAGCCACAGCGCCTGGAGATCCGGATGGAAGGGCGACCCAGTGTGGTGGAGGAGGTGGTCATCTCGGCCGCGTGTGACGCTTATCGCCGGGAGGTTGCATCGCCCCAGATGTCCCAGATTCAGCTTGACATCCGACAGGTGAAGCACCTGCCCAACCTCGGGGGTGAACCCGACCTGATGAAGGTCGTGCAACTACTCCCGGGCGTGGCCAAAGGCGGCGAAGGGACGACTTCTATCCTGGTGAGGGGCGGCGATCCGGACCAGAACCTCATCCTGCTGGATGAGGCGGTGGTCTACAACGTCAGCCACCTTTTTGGCTTCTTTTCGGTCTTCAATCCCGATGCCCTCAAGGACCTTACGGTGATCAAAGGCGGCTTTCCGGCCCAGTATGGGGGGCGCCTTTCCTCAGTTCTGGATGTCACCATGCAGGAGGGCAACCAGCGGGATATGCACGTTAAGGGGGGCATTGGCCTGCTCTCCTCTCGCCTCACCGTCGAGGGGCCCATCGTCCGGGATCGAGGCTCCTTCAGCATTTCGGGGCGCCGCAGCTATATCGACCAGGCCTTGCGGGTCGCCAAGATCCGGGTGCCTTACTACTTCTATGACCTCAATGCCAAGGCCAATTACCGCCTGTCGGAACGCGATCGCCTCTACCTGAGTTTCTATCGGGGGGACGATGTGCTGTACAATCCGGACCTGGGGATCCTGACCGATTCGTCGACCTCCGCAGAGGATGCCGCTTTGTTCCAAGATATCGATTTTGGGTTTAAACTGGGCAATTTTACCAGCACCCTGCGCTGGAACCACCTTTTCAGTGACCGCTTGTTTTCCAATACCTCGGCCATCTTCACCCGTTTTGATTACGACATCCGGGGGGCCTTTGCCGGCAACGAGATCTTCGTCGGTTCGGACGTGCGGGATCTGTCCCTCAAAACTGACTTTGGCTTTTACCACAGCCCGGCCCATACCTTGCGCTTTGGCGGGCAAGTCATTCAGCATCGCTTCCGGCCCAATGTAATCTCTGCCGCCGGTGACATCTCTGCCCTTCTGGAAGGGCGGGAGACCCCGACCCTGCCGACCCTGGAGGCGGGTTTGTACGTGCAGCACGAGTGGCAGATCGCTTCCCCCCTACGGCTGCACTATGGGGTGCGCTTTGCGGGAGCCGCTACCCCCGGCAAGGCCTACCTGGGGCCTGAGCCGCGGGCATCTCTGGTCTACACCCTGGGCGAAAAGGCCTCGCTAAAGCTGGGCTATGCCCGTATGCAACAGTATGTCCATCTCGTGTCCAGCGCCAGCGTGGCCTTGCCTACTGACCTCTGGTATCCGGTTACCGAGACGGTCCGGCCGCAGGTCGCCGACCAGATAGCGTTCAGCTACAGTCAGCATTTGGAAAGTCTGGGGACCCTCCTGACGGTAGAGTCTTACTACAAGCGCATGTATCACCTGACCGAGTATCGGGAGGGGGCCAACCTGCTGTTCAATGATCGCTTCGAGGATGAGCTCCTGCAGGGCGAAGGCGAAGCCTATGGGGTGGAGTTTCTCCTGAAGCGGGACGAAGGTCGCTTCACGGGTTGGATCGGCTATACCCTGTCATGGTCGCGGTGCTGGTTTGATGAGCTGAATGGAGGCGCGCCTTTCTGGGCTAAGTATGACCGCCGCCATGACCTCTCGCTCGTCGGGGTGTATCAGATCACCGACCGCCTGTCGGCCTCAGCGGTCTATACCTATCTCTCCGGGCCTCGCTTCACCCCGCAGACGGGGCAGTACCTGACGCCCACCCCTGGCTTTGACGGGGTGGAGGTGGTACCCATCTACGCCGATCGCAATGCCGTGCGCCTGACCGCCGCCAACCGGCTGGATGTCAGCCTATCCTTTCGCACCCGGCCGGGCAAGCGCTTTCAGTCCGAGTGGACAGCCGGGTGCTACAATGTCCTCAATGCCCCCGCCCCGGTGCGGGTACATATCGCCTACACCCCCGAGGCGGGGGTGCGCTATACCCAGCCCAGTTTTCTGGGCCTTGTCCCCTCTGTCGGCTGGAATTTTGAGTTCTGAATCCCTCTTCTCCTTTTCTTCCACCCATTTACCTATATCGACATGAAATATTCGATGCTTCTGATCCTCTCTTCTCTGGCCATACTCCTTTCAGCCTGCCTCCCCGATCCGGTGGACATAGTCATCCCGCAGGCAGAGTCCCGCCTGGTGATCAGCTCTCAGATGATCCAGGACCAGGTGCTGCTTGTACAGGTAGGGCGGAGCTTGTCGGCGCTCGATTTTGCCCCGGCTCAGGGTGAAGCCCTGAGCCCGGAGCTCCTGGACCAGATCCTGGTCCGCCAGGCGCGGGTCGTAGTTGCCGGAGCGGGCCAGACCGATACCCTGCGTGCCCTGGGCGCGGGCCTGTACCTGGGGACGGGCATCACCTATCAGACCGGTGCGGCGTACCAGCTTTCGGTCTACGATTCGGTGAGCCAGCAAGGGGTGTTTGCCACCGCAGAGGTACAGCCCGCTGCTACCTGGACCGATTTGGGGTATACGTTTGAGATATTCGACTACGGCATCGATGGCATCGACCGGCAGGATACCACGCTGGTCCTTTCCCTTGCCTTCGAAGACCTGCCTGGGGGTAGCTACTACATGATCAATGCATATGAGGCCTCACTGACCCGCCTGGAGAATCTGCCGGATTTTGAAGACCTGGCGGCCACTCTGCTTGCGCCCACGGCGCAACGTACGTTTCCGCTGAGTGATGCGCTCTATCCGGGGCAGGCAATCATCCGGGATACGTTGCGCCTGGAGGGCTTTGCCCCGGGCGATACGCTGCTCATGAGCCTTGCTCAGGTCGAGGAAACGTATTTCCAGTACCTGACGACCCGGGCGCGCCGGGCGGGGAGTCTCGTCGTTGAGCTGCTGGGGGAGCCAGTCAATCACCCCTCCAATGTGGTGAGAGGCTACGGCATGTTTGCCCTGTATCGGCCCCGTATCCAGATGCTCGTGCTGGAATGAGTGAATGTGGTCAGAACCAGCGGGCTGCATAGGCCCGGGCCGTCGCCACATAGGCGGCGGCTACCTCGGCGACACGACGGGGGGCCGGCAGGTCCCCCGCCACGGTATCTGGCACACTCAGGGCGAGTGCCTCCGGCAGGTAATCCTGGCACAGGCTTTCGCCGTAGCAGAGGGGGCCTGGGATCAGGCGGGTCAGGGTGAGGTTGCGGGCATAGACGCCGGCCGGGCCGGCTGGCAGGCTAAACTTGTCTAGGTAGACCAGGCGAATGCTGCTGTCTACCGGGGCGACCCCGGTATGCTGCTGGCTGGCGCGGATAAAATGATCGCTCAGGCGCACGGAGCGGGCAAGATCGGGCGTGAGCAGCAGCCGCAGCAGGGCGATCCGGTCCTCGGAGGCGCTCAGCTCGCCAGGCAGGAAGCTGCCCGGAACAAAGGCCATGCTATAGTTGGCGTCGCCAGGCGGGAGGATGTGCTCGCCATCACGTCGCTCCCAGTTGGGGCTGTGGATGTTGTAGTGAATGATAAAAGTCAGGTGCGGCCGGAAGGCCGCAATGCGGCGGGCCCGCTCCTTGAGGTCCTGGGGCAGGAACCAGCGGGCCATGAGGTCTTTGTCGGCGGTTTGATAGCGCCAGATGTGGGCCTCGGCGGGGCGCAGGTCCCCGGCGGCGATGGCTGCGTCCAGCAGGCTGTCGAGGGTACCCTCGGTTTTCCAGGTCGCAAAGGTCAGCCCCAAGGCGCCCACGCCCGGGGCATCACGGGTAAGGTATACCTTCGCCCCCAGGGCCTCCAGCTGGTCGCGCACCATGCGGGCGGTGGCGAGAGTAAGCTGCGCCTCATTGAAGGCGATAGGCCGCCCGCCGGTGGCGGCACTGGCCTGTATGCGGACCAGCTTGCCTTCGATCTCGGCGGTCTCCGGATTGGCCGCGATATGGCCCGGGTCCAGGGCGACCCGCAGCCCCCGCAGGGGCTGGCTGCTGTCGGGGCTCGGCGCGGGCATAGGCGGTGGGGCCTCAAACCGCCGGGGCCAGCGATCGCGGCCCTTGCGCAGGCAGAGGTTGGTGGCGCTGTCCCAGGGCAGGCTGCGTAGCAGCTGGGCCGTCAGGGGATATTCATCGGGATAAATGATCACCTCCGGCCGATCGGCGGCCCGGTCTGCCGCTGAGGCATAGAGGCGGATACCGCCGCTGTCGATGGCGACATGGTCGATCAGGCTGCTGTCTCGCAGCAGCAGAGGGAGACCTGGCAAGCCTTCGGCTTGCGGGGGGATAGAGGACGGTGGGGCCGCCTGGCAGGCTAGCCACATGCCCGCGATGGCGAATAGCCAGGGTGTACATGCAGAGTTCATGCCGCCAAAGATAACCATCTATGGCATTCGGAGGACATGACCGGCAAGGCCCGATTCGGGCCGGTAAGCCACCAAAAATAACCGCTAGGGTTCTTTTTGGCCGGTTGAGGAGGCGATTTGTGTATCTAGCATCAGAAAGAGGTGCATAATGTCTGCCGCCAGGGATGTACCCCAAGGGCTCCAGGCGTCCAGCTTTAGGACCTACCTCTACTCGCTGCTATGTCTTCTTATCGTTAACTTCTCTGCCCGTGCGCTTTTCCCCTTCTTCCACTATGAAGCCTTTTTTCCGACTGGAGCGGCGAAACGTTCTTTCCAACCGCGAACAACTCCACGAAAAAGTAATTCTGGCGGTGACCTTTCTGGCCTGCCTAGCTTTTTTCGTCAAAATCGTATTCCTTTGAGAAAGGGTGGGTAGTCGCTGCCTGCGGCTTTCTCCTGCATCTCGTATCGCTCTTTCTGCCTTTTCCCTTTCCTTATTTCCGTCCCCGCGTTCGTGTCCGGATGGATGTGATCGGCCCTTAGTACCTTCGGGTCTATTTGTCTGGATTTCCTGTGAACGCTCTGCCTCAACTCGGCCTACATTGACCTAACTGGGCAAGTCTGGCCTGCCTGTAACAAAGGCCGCGGGCAAGATCGCGGCTCGCCTTTCAGCTCTGGTATATGCCTGATTCACTGTTTCGACTAGGAACGGGTTCCGAGCGAGCCCCGCGTTTTTCCCACTATTGGGAATTCCGCCGGGGGCTAAAGAAGTTTTTGTTTCTGGACCAGCTACAGACCCCCTTGGGGTTTCTGATCCTATCGGCTGTAGCCCTGGCGATTGCCTGGGCTATCGGGCATAACGGCTGGCGCATGGCCGCCTGGCTCATCACCGGGGTGGTCGTGGTACCGGCCCTCATTGGTTCGGTTTTTCACCTGCGTTTTGGGATGTGGGTGCTCACGGCTCTGGCCTTTGTGGTACCGCAGGTCCATCGGTGGGCGCCTTCGCTCCCGGTCAGCGGCCTGATTGACGCGGCCGTGGCGGCCTTGCTCTTTGGCCTGTTTCTCAAGCAGATTTATTTGCGGGATTGGCGCCCCGCCTGGTCACCGATCACCATCATGATTCTGATCTGGGCGGTGTACTGCCTGCTTCAGTTGATCAATCCCCTCCTACCTACACTGCTGGCCTGGCTGGCTTCGGTGCGCAGCGTCGGGGGCTGGCCCTGGGTCTTTTTCCCCGCCCTCTTTGCCCTCAGCAGCATCCGGCAGCTCAGCTTTCTGATCAATGCCTGGCTGGCATTGCTGGTCGCAGCGGCTCTGCACGGCATCTGGCAGGCCGTGGTGGGCCTGTCCGGTGGAGAGTGGAGCTGGATTATGTCTGACTATGATCGCTTTGAGACCTTTTACCTGGAAGGAGGCTTTCGGGTATTTTCCTTTCTGGAAGACCCGGCCGTCTTTGGGGTGCTCATGGCTGGCGGGGCGATGCTCAGCCTGGGGCTGATGTTTGGTCGCTGGATTCGCTGGCCGCGGCGCTTGCTGCTGGGGGCCTCGGCTCTGGTCATGATCATCGCTATGGTCTTTAGTGGAACCCGGACGGCCTTCGTGGCCCTGCCCGGGGCCTACGTGCTGGTCATGCTGCTCACCCTGCGGCGCAGCGCGCTGTTTGGGGGAGTAGGCCTGTTGCTGGTTGGTTTGCTGGTTTTCTTGTGGCCGGGAGACAATGTGTATCTGGAGCGGGTGCGTACGGCCTTTCAGCCTCAGGAAGCGGTTTCGCTGCAGGTGCGTCTGGAGAACCAGGAGTATATCCAGCCTTTTGTGCGGGAACATCCCCTCGGGGCGGGCCTGGGCAGTACGGGCGAAATCGGGCAACGCTATGCCCCCTACACCCTCTTGTCGCAGTTTCCGCCGAAGAGTGGTTACGTGCGCACCGCCGTGGAGATGGGCTGGGTGGGGCTTGGCCTATATCTGTTGCTGCTTTTTACGCTTCTGGCAGTTGGGGTGCGGGGCCATTTCCGGCTGCGGGATCCCCGCTTGCGGACCTATTCGCTGGCCTTGCTGGGCATGTCCTTTGTGTTTGTGCTGGCCAACTATCCGCAGGAAGTGCTGACGGCCTTGCCGATTGGTATCCTGTTCTTTATGGCTGGGGGGTTCCTGCTCCGTATGCGCGCCTGGGACCCGACGGCCCGTAAGTAGATACGTATAGTCCATCTGATTGCGCCAATGGGCCGGGATTCCGGCTATTTTGGCCCATCAACCTGTATGGTGCAGGGAAATATTCGGATATTGCGGCTTCTCGCCCCCAAGTCCTATGCTGTACCACAATCTGGAGTTCGGGTTTTTTTACCTCTCCATTTTTTTTCTCTACTGGTATGCCACCCAGCGGCATTTGCGCTGGCAGAATCTGCTGATTCTGGCCAGCAGCTACTTTTTTTATGGCTGGTGGGACTGGCGCTTTCTGGGGCTGATCATTTTCAGCTCGCTGGTCGACTACCTGGCCGGGCGGCAGATTGCCGCCGCGACGGCTCCCCGCACCCGCAAAGGCTGGTTGCTGCTGAGCCTCGTCGTTAATTTGGGCCTGCTGGGCGTATTCAAGTATTACGGCTTTTTTGTCGATTCATTTATCGACCTATTTCGAGCGTTGGGGTATGAGATGAGCGACCGCACGCTGCAGATCATCCTGCCGGTGGGCATCAGTTTTTATACCTTCCAGACGCTGAGCTACAGCATCGACATCTACCGGGGCCGGCTACAGCCGGCCCGGGACATCGTGGCCTTCCTGGCTTTTGTCAGTTTTTTCCCTCAGCTCATCGCCGGGCCCATCGAACGGGCCTCCAACCTGTTGCCACAGTTTTACAAAGCACGGCGCTTTGACCTTGAAGAAGCGAAGGATGGCCTGCGACAGGTCCTTTGGGGCCTGTTCAAGAAGGTGGTCGTGGCCGACAACCTGGGCGCTCAGGTAGACCTTATTGTCAACCATCATGAGTCCTGGTGGGGCTCAGTACTGGTGCTGGGGGTGGTATTTTTTGCCTTCCAGTTATATGGTGACTTCTCCGGCTATTCCGACATTGCGATCGGCACGGCGCGCATCCTGGGCTTCCGCCTCATGCGGAACTTCAACTATCCCTACTTCGCCCGGGATATCATGGACTTTTGGCGAAGGTGGCATATCAGCCTCACCACCTGGTTTCGGGACTATGTATTTTTGTCGCTCAGTGGGGGCAAGGCAGAAACCAGCAAGTGGCGCCTCATCCGGAACTACATCCTGACCTTCACCATCAGCGGCTTGTGGCACGGGGCAAGCTGGAACTTTGTGGCCTGGGGCTTTCTACATGGCCTATACCACATACCCTATGTGCTCTTTCCCAATTTGCGGAGTCGAATTCAGGATACACGGCCACCCTTTACCCTTCGCGGCACCTTCAAGGCCACCTGGCAAATCGGTCTGACGGCCTTCCTGAACCTGTTTGCCCTGGTGTTTTTCATGACCCAGGACCTGAAGCATGCGATGAGCTACTATGCGGGGATGCTGTCTACCAGCCTGTTGTGGACCTTCGGCCGTTTCAGCACTTCCCTGGTGTGGCTGGTCGTCTTTGTCGCCGTGGAATGGGGGCAAATGTACCGGAAGAAAGTGTATCCGCTTCAGATCGGAGATTGGCCGGTGGTGCTGCGCTGGGGCGTGTATTATGGTTTGCTGCTGGTGTTTCTGTATTTTAACTACGATCGCCGGGCCTTCATCTATTTTCAATTCTGATGGATCTGCGGACCTCCTTACGGACCTACGTGCTGCGGGCGGCGATTTTTGCGCTGCCAGTTGCCCTGCTGTTCCTGGGCCTGGAGGCCCTGCAGCGGTACCTGCCCGGGGATTATCCCGCTAAAAAAGCGGGTCTGGAGGCCCGCCGGGGAGAGATTGAAACCCTCATTCTGGGGAGTTCCCACAGCTATATGGGGATCGCGCCGCAGGCGCTGCATGGCGAAGCCTACAACCTGGCCTTTACGGCGCAAACGCTTTACTTCGACCAGTTTTTGCTGGAGAAATACCTCGATAGCCTGCCCCGCCTGCGGCGGGTGATCTTGCCAGTTTCCTATATTTCCTATGGTGCCGAGG
>RFHL01000027.1 GCA_003696875.1 Bacteroidota bacterium
AAATGCTGCTTGGGATCCAGGATCTGCGCCACGGCGGCCGTAAGTTCGTCCACGTGGTCTTCCAGCTTCCATTTTTCGCCCTTAGGCCCGTGGCCATAGGCTGGGGGGTCCAGCATGACCCCCTGGTACAGATTGCCCCGGCGGGCTTCGCGCTTCACAAATTTGAAGGCATCCTCCAGCAGCCAGCGGATGTCGCGCAGGCCACTCGCCTCCATGTTGGCGGCGGCCCAGTTGAGGACATTTTTGATGGAATCGCAGTGGATCACATCCGCTCCGGCCGCCCGGGCGGCCAGGGAGGCGCCCCCTGTATAAGCAAACAGGTTGAGCACCTTCGGCCGCTGCATGCGGCCGGCCGTTTCGTAGATATAGTCCCAGTTGGCGGCCTGCTCAGGAAAGATGCCTACGTGCTTGAAGCTCGTCAGGCCCAGGCGAAATTTCAGCTTCATCTCCCCGGAGCGATAGGTGAGGTACCATTGGTCCTTGACCTCAGGGCGGCGGTCCCAGTTGCCGGCATGGCTGCCGTCAGGGATGAAGTGCGCCTGCGCCAGGCGCCGCCATTCCGCCTCATCCAAGGCCTTGCGCCAAACCGCCTGCGGCTCCGGCCGCCGCAGGATAAAGCGACCGAAACGCTCCAGCTTTTCCCCCTCACCCGAATCGATGAGTTCGTAGCTCTTCCAGTGTTGCGGCGTCAGCAGGTGCATAGGGAAAGGGGCATCAGTCCACCACCCGGCGGACAAACCAGCGGTCGTTGATCGCGAAGCCCAGCCGGATGCGGGCGTAGAGCTCCTCCAGGGGGAGTTCCTGCTTGAGGTTGCCGCGACGACCCAGTTCCAGAGACAGGCTGATCCGCGAGGTCGCCCGGCCTGGGTTGAGGCGTGAGTTGCCCTGGGCCCCGGCCGGCAGGCCGATGCCCATCGTGATGCCGTAGTCCACCACCGGCTGATCGCCAAACTGGATGTAGGACTGCTTGTAGTAGGCCCCAAAGCGGTAGTTGATCCGCTTGAAGTACTTAAAGGCGTCTGGCTCAGGGGTCCATTCGCCCCCTACGGCTACCCTCAGTTCCGGCCCCAGCGTGAGCGAGTCGGAGAAATACGTGAAGGTGGCCCAGTCCTGATAGGTAATATCGGCTCCGAAAGACCAGTATCCCGGCCGGTTGATCATGAATCCACCCCCGTACTTGAGGGGTAGGGCAATGGTACCCGACTCCTGGCTCCCCAGGGTATCGCCTACCAGGCCATTGTTAAAGGTCGTGTAGCGGTCCCCGCTGACCCCAATGCTGTATTCTACCATCCCACCGATACGCCACAGGATCCGTTTGCTCGCTTTGATGGTGTCCTGATAGATGAAGCCTGTCTGCCCATTGGCACCGCGAACATAGACGTCGCGCAGCACTGAGACGGCCTGATGGTCCGGAGAGAGCACCGTCGTATCTCCGACGATGCGAAAGATGCCGTTGTCCCAGCGGTACTGTGTATTGCCGAAGATGTATTGTACATTGATCCCGAGGCGCAGCCGGTTTTTCCACATTCGAAAAGCTGCTCCGAGGAAGGCTTGGTTGAGGCCCCCTTCACCTAAATAGCGGTTTTCCTCTACGTAGGTGGTGTCCAGTTGTATGTCTCGCCGGCTGATGAGCGAGTAGCCCACCGAGCTGTAGGGGGCAAAGCCGAAGGTGATCACCGGCCCTTTGTTGGAGGGGAAGGCAAAGGCCGCGTCGTGCAGGCCGGCGTGAAAGGGGGTCGCGGTCTGGGTGCGGGTCGAGATCCGGTCATACTGCCCAAAGGCCGACACATCCATCGTCGTAAAGACGATGTCGGCATAGGAGGCGGGATTGAGGCGGTTGATGGAGAAGTAGTTGTCAGAAGCCACCCCGATGCCTCCCATGGCGGCATTTCGGGTCGTTGTAGGGTGGAAGATGTCGCCGATCGCGTAGCGCGAATAGGGACTGAAGCTCAGGTCTTGCGCCTGTAGGTCAGCCGATCCCAGCAGCAAGAGGCAGCTCAGAGCAACAAAACGTACGCGAATATTCATGATGGGGAAGAGGTCAGTATATGGCTGATTCCCTTGAGAATCAGGTCAGGGTCTGCAAAGGTCAGGGATTTCACTTGATTTTCAAAGTACGGCAGGTCGCCGCCGGTGAGAAAGACCCTCAACCCGGGCCCGTAGCGGGCCCGGTAGCGGGCAATAATGCCCGCCACCTCGGCCTGTAGGCCGAGGACCACGCCGGCCTGTATGGCCGTTTCGGTACTGTCGCCCACGAGCTCAGGTGTGGGTACGGGCTCAGTTAGCGGCAGCCGTGCGGTAAAGGTATGCAGCGCCCGGAAGCGCATGCGCAAACCGGGCGAAATGCCCCCGCCCGCGTATACGCCGGCGGCATCGGCCACATCATAAGTGATGGCGGTTCCGGCATCGACCACCAGCACCGGCCCTTGGCCGGCGATGGCCAGCGCCCCGATTACCCCCACGATGCGGTCGATCCCCAGCGTCGCCGGGGTTTGGTAGCGGTGAGCGATGGGCAGCGGCATGCCGGTATGTATGGGCAAAAATTCCGTACCCTCTGGCCAGCCGCGCCAGCGGCGGGGATCCGTCTCGGTGGCCACCTGTATCCAGCCCACCCGCAGGGGGGCCGTCAGGCTGGGCCACACGGCCGCCATGTCGGCCTCCAGCCCGTCGGTGGGCAACACCCACTGTGCCTGCAGCCCTTCCGGGCCAAACAGGCCCAGCTTGGTCCGGGTATTGCCGATGTCGATGGCGAGATGCAAGGGGGAGTGGAGAAGTCGGGGAGTGGGGAGATGGGAAAATAGGGAAATGGGGAGCTTTCGCTGAATAGGTGTATGTCAGGCATCACCCTGTCCCTTTCTCTAGAGCCCTGATG
>RFHL01000329.1 GCA_003696875.1 Bacteroidota bacterium
ACCGTATCTCAGCCCTCGCTTCTAAATACCCCTGCCTCCCGGGTAATTCTACACCGGGAAAAGTGTAGGGAGATTAGCAAATGGCTGCTAAGATCCTTCGCGCTGTAATTCTTAGGGTTGAAAGTATACCTGAATATCCGCTTTTAACACATTCGCGGCTTTTTGAGTGGGGAGCAGCTCGGTGGTGCTACAGATTTCGAATATTTTCCGCACCAGTAGAATGGCCTCAGCCTCCCTGCCCACCTCAGAGAGGCTTGTATTGAGGAGGTTGTGAATTTCGTCTTTGGCCCGGACCAATGCTGCCCAGCCGCCCACGCTAATGTAAATCTGCTGAGCGAGGTTGTGCTCATACTCCGTTTGGATCTCGCGGACCAACTCCTGGTGGTAAGCGGCAGCAGTTTTGCCCTGTACCGGAATTCTTGGCAACAGGTGTTCGGGGCTGATGCGCTCCAGGAACAGGACGGCCCGCTCATAGGCCGTAAGGCGTAATGGCAGATGAGCTCGTAGCACTTCGCTACGAACCAGACGTTGATGTTCGGCCTTGAGGCGTTCCATCTGCTGGTCATTCATATACTTGACCACGATAAGCAATACCGCCACAGGGGCGACATATTTGAGTACTTCTGCAATGATTTCGACCGCTTCCATAGGAAAATCTAAGAGGGTGAGCGAATGAACATGACATACCTTAGCCCAGGCCTGCCCAGCGGGCCATCGCGGCAAAGGTATCGGGGTCTATCTGGTGCCCCAGCCACTGACAGCGTACGACCCGCTGATATGGCACCTGGTTATCCGGATCAGCAAAAAATGCTTCGTTTTGGAAAGGGTCAACGGTATCGTCCTGGGCCCCCAACACGACCCAGCGGGACGGGCAGCGCCGCGGCATATTGGGGTCAATCCGGGCTTCATCCAGGCGTACCATGGTCATGGCAGGGTTAAAAAGCAGGGTGGGCAGGCCCAGCGCCTCGCCCAGCCAGAATCCGAGGAATCCCCCCAGCGAGCTCCCTACGATAAACTCTATCTGGTTGGCCTGGGCATAGCCTCTCAGGATGGCAAAAGCATCTGGCTGCTGGCGGTAATCCAGGTGCAAGGCAAAAACGCGATGACCGGCCCGTTCCAGCCAGCCAATCCGGTCTGGATTGGGACTGCTGTCAAGCCCGTGGATGTAAAGGATGCGCATAGCGATGAGACAAAAAGTCTTGGGAAAAGATTCCAGGGCCGGGCTGGTTCAGGCCAAATGGGGGCAATCCCGAAAGACCGCTTCTATCCCTTGGCTGAAGGCAGATCTTCCCTTTCTCCAATTGCGATTTGCAGGCAAACATGGTTAATTTACCGGGAAAATACCCCATCTATGGTGCGGAAATTGGTTTTGGGTCTGGCCTGGCTATGGCTGATGGGATGTGGCGGAGAAGGCCGGCATTACCTGACGCAGCGGGAAGCCTGCGATCTGCTGATCACGCAGGACAAAACCTTCATGCGGGACTGGACCCTTGCGCAAATATACGATCCCTATGCCGGTGGCACTGTGATCCAGGGAGATAGCCTCTCCCCGCGCCACCTGGTTTTTTTCAGGGATGGCCATTTTCTGAGCTATGATCGATGGAACTACAGCGACGGCACCTGGCTGGTCCGGCGCGCCGACCAAAAACTGGCCCTGATCTACGACATCCAAAATAGCCGTCGTATTCCGACGGCGAAGCAGGATACTGCTTTTCGATATCGGGTCAGCCGCCCCGCTGCCGACACACTTATCCTCGGCATCCAGGGCCGACATGGCATGGTTCGGGAAACCTACCGGCCCTAAAACCGCCTGCCTGCTCTCCTGCCATCTCTGCTCTGACTTCTGACTTCCCCTTTCCTATGCCCCGCAGAAAACGCCTCAGCCCAGCCACCTATACCGAGGGCGTCCTCGCCGGCGACCGGGTGCGCCTCAGCCAGGCCATCACCCTGGTAGAAAGCAGCCTGGACAGTGACCGCGAGCTCGCCCGCGAAGTTATTCGCCATTGTATGCCCCATACCGGCGGGGCCTTTCGCATTGGGATCACTGGCGTTCCCGGGGTGGGCAAAAGTACTTTTATTGATGCTTTTGGCACCTACCTGACCCAGCTGGGGCATAAGGTAGCCGTGCTGGCGGTAGACCCCTCCAGTCAGCTCTCCCGGGGCAGCATCCTGGGCGACAAGACCCGGATGGAGCGCCTTTCCCACGATCCCAACGCCTATGTACGCCCTTCGCCCACCGGGGGCTCGCTGGGTGGGGTAGCCCGCAAGACCCGTGAGACCCTGTTGCTCTGCGAAGCCGCCGGCTTTGATGTTATCCTCATTGAGACGGTCGGGGTGGGACAATCCGAGGTGACCGTGGCCTCTATGGTCGACTTTTTTCTCCTACTGATGCTTCCCAATGCAGGCGACGAGCTCCAGGGCATCAAGAAAGGGATCATGGAGATGGCCGACGCCATCCTGATCAACAAGGCCGATGGCGCCTTTCTCCCCAAAGCCCGCCTCGCCAAAGTGGCCTATGGCCAGGCCCTCCGCCTCTTTCCCCAGTCCAGTTCGGGCTGGCGCCCGGCCGTTCAGCTGTGCTCCGCCCAGGAAAATCAGGGAATTGATCAGGCCTGGGACCTGCTGAGTGCCTATCGCCAACTAACAACTGAAAACGGCTACTGGCAAAGCCGCCGGGAAGCCCAGGCGCTGCAGTGGATGGAAGAAACCATCCAGCATCAGCTCACCCACCGTTTTTACGCTCAGCCGGCCGTACAAGAAGCCCTGCCTCGTCTGGAAGCGGCTGTGAAGGCTGGCGAAACCTCTCCCATTGAGGCGGCAGCCGCCCTGCTGGAAACCTGGCAGCGTTCATCCTGAAGTGCCCCAAACCCACTTTGCCCATGATCCATTCCGGCCAGATTGTAGACTTGCTCACCAGACGTATCTATCCCGGGGAGATCCGCGTGGAAAACGGCCGCATTGCCAGCCTCAGGGAAGTCCCCAGCGCTCCGGAGACCTATCTTTTGCCCGGCTTTGTCGATGCCCATATTCATATTGAAAGCTCCATGCTGGTCCCTGCGGCTTTTGCCCGCCTGGCCGTGGTGCATGGCACCGTGGCGACCGTCTCGGACCCGCATGAGATCGCCAATGTGATGGGCATTGAGGGCGTGCGTTACATGCAGAAAAGCGGCCGGCAGGTGCCCTTCAAGTTCTTCTTTGGCGCGCCGAGCTGCGTGCCGGCCACGGGCTTTGAGCAGGCCGGGGCCCACCTGGGCCCGGAGGAGATCGACCGCCTCCTTCAGGATCCGGAGATCCTCTACTTGGCCGAGATGATGAACTATCCCGGGGTGATTCATGGCGATCCGGAAGTCATGGCCAAGCTCGCTCTCGCCAGGCAATACGGCAAGCCCATAGACGGACATGCCCCGGGCCTCCGGGGCGAAGCGCTCCAGACCTACATTGAGGCTGGTATCAGCACCGACCACGAGTCCTTCACCTATGAAGAAGGAAAAGAAAAGCTGGAAAAGGGAATGAAACTGCTCATCCGCGAAGGCAGCGCCGCCCGTAACTTCGAGGCCCTGATCGACCTGCTGCCAGCGTATCCGGATCGAGTAATGTTTTGCTCCGATGACAAGCATCCCGACGACCTCCTACTGGGACATATCAATGGGCTGGCTCGCCGGGCCATCGCCCGGGGGATTGATCCCATGATTGTCCTGAAGGCGGCCTGCGTGCATCCGGTTACGCATTATGGTCTGCCCGTAGGCCAGTTACGGCCGGGTGACCCGGCCGATTTTATCCGCCTCCGCGACCTGGCCGATCTGGAGGTGCTGGAAACCTGGATTGAGGGCCGGTGTGTCGCCCGGGCGGGCGAGCCCCTGATAGAAGTACCTCCGGCCCGGATCATCAACCAGTTTGCAGCCAGTCCCAAGCAAGCCGCCGACTTTGCCCTCCCGGCCACGGGGCGGCAGGTGCGGGCCATCGTGGCCCGCGACGGCGAGCTCGTGACCGGCTCGGAGGTCCTCTCAGCTCGGATCGAACACGGGCTCGCCCTGGCCGATCCGGCCCGCGATCTGCTGAAGATCGCCGTGGTCAATCGCTATGCCGACGTCGCCCCGGCGGTGGCATTTATCCGCCAAGTGGGCCTGAAGGCTGGGGCCATCGCCTCCAGCGTGGCGCACGACTCCCACAACATCGTAGCCGTAGGCTGTGATGATGCCAGTCTCTGCCGCGCTGTCAATCTGGTGATTGGAGCGCGGGGTGGCATCGCCGTGACCGGCCCGGAGGGCGAGGACGTACTGCCCCTCCCCGTAGGAGGCATCATGTCAGACCAGGCCGGGGAAGTTGTGGCCGCTGGGTATCAGCGGCTGGATCGCATGGCCAAAGCCCTCGGCAGCCCGCTCGGGGCTCCTTTTATGACGCTGTCGTTTATGGCTCTGCTGGTGATTCCCAGTCTCAAATTGAGCGACCAGGGACTTTTTGACGGAGACAACTTTCAGTTTGCCGATCTCTTCTCTGATTGAGCGACTCAGCCTTCCATGCCATAAACCGTAGCGAGCAGGTCGGGGGGGCGCTGACCTGAAGGCCCGTCCCAGACCAGTTCGCCTTCCCGAAGCCCCACGATCCGGCTGCCAGGCCGGTCGAGGACTTCAAGGTCATGGGTCGAACACAGGATGGTCCTGCCTTCTGCCGCCAATTCCCTCAGCAATCGATACAAAAACTGCCGATGGTGCGGGTCTAGTGACTGGGCTGGCTCGTCCAGGATAAGCAGCGGGCA